>JAISYW010000018.1 GCA_031269645.1 Holosporaceae bacterium | reverse complement strand
CTGCGGGGCGCCGTCGGTGAATTGTTTTATTGATTGTATTAAAGCTTGAGTTAGTAAATTGGGAGAGGTTTTAGAATTTTTTTCTAATACTTCGAGAAAACGCTCGTTTGCGTACTCTTCGCCATCTCTATTGGAAGCTTCGGTTACGCCGTCAGTATATAGCAAAATAGTTTCGCCTGGAGAAAAATGGTGAATATTATCCGAAAATTTTACTTCTTCAAAGATTCCCAGCGCCATACCCGGATCGCAATTTAAAAATTCTGGTTTTGCGTCAGGACGAATAACTGCAATCGGAAGATGTCCTGCGTTTGTGTAAGTAATTTCATTCTTTTCCATATCTACTATGCCGTACATAGCGGTAACAAACATGGTTGCGACATTTTCACCGCATAACATTACGTTTACATTCTTAAAACACTCTGCCGGAGAGGTATAAATTTTTGAGAATGATTTAATAAGAGTTTTCGCAATCAAAGCGAACATTGCGGCAGAAACGTTTTTTCCGGAAACATCCGCCATAACGACACCGAACTTACTATCGCTAAGCCAAAAATAATCGTAAAAATCTCCGCCTACTTCTGCTGCTGGTACGGAATCTGCCCATACTTCAATACATTCTTTTTTGACCATGTTTGGCGGAAGAATACTTTTTTGTAATTTAGCAGAAACATCGAGTTCATCTGAAATTGCGGATAATTTTTTGCTAGTTGCTTCCGCTTGTTTCAATTTACTAACAACCACAGCAGTTTTCTGGATAGTGCTGGCTAAGTCTTTGAAATCAATAGGCTTTATAACGAAATCATGAGCGCCTCCGCGCATTACCGCTCTTAGCGTGTTTATATCTCCGTAAGCCGATATAACGACAGAACGCATTAGTGGGTACTCTTCCCGTAGTTTGCTTATGAAATTTATTCCATCCATACCGGCAACATTGATGTCAGAAATAAATATATCGAATGATTTGCTTTGGAGGAGTTCTAGAGCTTTTTGGGGAAGTGTAGTAAAGGAGAATTCATAAATGCCGTCTGCAATTTGTTGGCGAAATTTTTGTGAAAACAAATCTTGCGTGTCCTCTTCGTCATCTAATACGAGAATATTAGCTAATGGCGGCACTTAACACTTCTCCAGAAACATGCTATAGTACGAAATCGTCACATAAAAAAGTTTAAAAATTATGAATTTTCCGAACAATTTAAGGGAAGTCGTATTAGATACGGAAACAACTGGATTGAGTCATGAAAATGGAGACAGAATCGTAGATATTGGTTGCGTTGAGCTAATAAATCACGTGCAAAGCGGCAAGATCTATCAAGTTTACATAAATCCACAAAGAAAAATGAGCGCCGAAGCGACAACTATAAGTGGTATTACTTCCGACTTTTTGATAGACAAGCCACTTTTTCATGAAATAGTCGATGATTTTTTAAGTTTTGTTGGAAATAGTCGGCTAATAATCCACAATGCAAAATTCGATATTGGTTTTTTGAATAGCGAACTTAAAAGAATAGGAAAACCGCTTTTCAATTTGGATAACGTCATTGATACGTTAGAAATGGCTCGCAAAAAATTTCCTGGCTCGCCGGCGAATCTTGACGCGCTGTGTAAGAGGTTCGGAATTGACAAATCTTCGCGAGTAACCCATGGATCTCTCATAGACAGTCGCTTGCTAGCGGAAGTTTATATGAATTTACTTGGCGGACACCAGAGCTCTATATTGTTTTCCAAAGAAAATTCGATCTCGTCTTCTACCGGGGAAATCAAAAAAAAATACCCGGAACGTTTTTTCCCTCCATCTGCGGACGAGGTATCCGCTCACGAAGAATTTCTAGCGAGTTTAAATTCTCCAGTGTGGAATCAACGCTAAGACATGAAAATTTTTTCTAGTCATGCTAAGTGGATATTATCTGGCGAACATACAGTAGTTCGCGGCGGGAAAGCGATTGCTTTTCCATTGCATTGCTACGTTAATTCTGTTTTTTCCGAAAAAAGCAAAGAGTTTTCTGTGAATTCAAAAGTTAGTATTATAAAAAGCATCATAGTTTCTCTGTTTGAAACGGCATCTAAATTTACTCAAATACCTTTGAAAGATATTCGTAGAGCATTCACGATAAAAAACAATATTCCAGTAAAGACTGGGCTTGGTAGTTCTGCGGCAATATCTGTAAATATTGCCAATATATTTAAGTATCATGGCTTTGGCGGAGATCTTTTCAGTCTTGCAAGACTGTTAGAGAATAAATTCCATGGAAAAAGCAGCGGACTAGATGTAACAGTTGTCCTCAAAAACAAGCCTATTGTTTTTGAAAATAATTGCATAACCTCCATCATAGAACCCACATTTTGGCCGCATTTAATATTAACGTATTCCGGTAAAAAATCCACTACTTCACAGTGCATCGATACCGTTCAAAGAATGTTTTTGAAAAATGAAAAACTTGCCAATGAATTAGACGTCCTTATGAATCAGTCATCCAATATGTGTGAAGAAGCGCTAAAAACAGCGAATTTCAATCAATTGAGAGATGGTATAATTTTGGGAAACGAAGTGTTTCATAAATGGGGCTTATGCAATGAGCAACTAACAAATCATATGAAAGATCTTTTCTTGGACGGCGCAGTCGCCGCCAAACCGATTGGTTCTGGACTGGGCGGTTATGTCGTCAGTTTATGGGAAGAAAAACCAAAGCGAGATATTTGTTTGACTTTAGAAAAACCTTGAGGATAATATCGCTATCTAGAGTACAAAGGAAAGAGAATTATGGCTAAAGACAATTGGGGTATCAAAAGAGTTTGCTTGAGTTGTGCGGCTCGTTTCTACGATTTCAATAAATCTCCCATAACGTGTCCGGCTTGCAATTCATTATTTGATCCAGAGTATTTATATAAAAAAAAGCCGAAAAGCGCTCAGGAAAAGAGTCAAGAGGTTGACGATCCAGCAGATATAGTGGGCATCGTTGACGGAGATTTGATAGATGAATCAAGTGAAGATATAAACGTGTTAAATGAGGATGAGGACGAAAACGATAATGATATTTCTCTAGACGATGAGAAAAATTAACCTTATCATAGTTTTATTGGTCGCTAGTAATCGGCTATTATTCTTCGAAGAAAGTAATTTTGTGGTTTTTGGACGAGAGTCGTCTGAGCACAAAGCGTTGAGGCGTTCTATAAAAGATGTAATTCAAAATGAAGATTTTGATGATGAAAAATCAATATGGGAATCCAAGCCGATAGAAATACATCATGCTAAGATTCAAATTTTAGATAAAATAAGTGGAAAAGTTTTCAGACGCATCATAAAAACGAATGAATCAATTGTATTTGGTACAATTGAATTGAAACTTAAGAAATGTTTTAAAAATAGTCCGGAAGATAACAATGAAATTTACGCTTTTATAGAGATAATGGAAAACGGGAAAGTCATTTTTTCTAATTGGCTCTTTGCTTCATCGCCGTCCATAAATTTGCTAGCGCATCCCGTATATGATATTCGAGTAGAGTTTTAACTTAATGCGCCTAGGCGAATTATTTAAAGGAAATATTCCTGTCGTTTTAGCCCCTATGGCCGGCGTTGCTGATCTTCCGTTCAGAGAATTGGTCTGTTCATTCGGAGCTAGCGCTACTGTATCGGAAATGATATCAAGCGAAGCCTTGGTGAGAGATAGCCGAAAAACATATAGAATGTTAGCCTGTAGCGAACGCAGTAATCTCATAAAAATTATTCAAATTATGGGGGCAGATCCTAAAAATATGGCGGAGTCTGCAATTATTAATGAAACTCTTGGGGCTGATGTGATAGATATAAACATGGGATGTCCTGTTCGGAAAATTACATCTAATAATTCTGGCGCCGCGCTAATGAAAGACGAAAATCTTGCTATGAAAATAGTAGAATCCGTTGTAAAATCAGTAAAAATTCCCGTAAGCGTGAAAATGCGGCTCGGCTGGGATGCGGAACACGTCAATTTCTTAAATTTAGCTAAAAAGTTTGAAAATGTTGGCGCGCAAATGTTGGTAATTCATTGTAGGACTCGTAATCAGATGTATTGCGGAAAAGCGAATTGGAGTGCAATAAGCGAATTAAGAGACGTTTTGAAAATTCCATATTTCTGTAATGGAGATATAAAATCAAGTGACGATGCTATTCGCGCCATTGGAGAATCTCGCGCAGATGGAGTTATGATAGGACGCGGAACTCTTGGTAAGCCATGGCTATTGAAACAAATCATGGAATTTCTGCGTTTTAAAAAATATACTCCGGCCCCAAGCCCTGAAGATCAGTATAAAATTATCGTACAACACTTTCAAAATGTACTGGATTTTTATGGAGAATCCGCTGGTATTCATATATTTAGAAAGCATTTTTGCTGGTATAGTACTGGATTACCAGGATCGTCTATATTCAGAAAAACGATAAATGAGGTCGATGATCTTTCTTTTATAAAAAAGTGTTTGGAAGACTTTTATAGTGGATGTTTTGGGGCTATCCTATAAAAACAGTAGAAATTTTAAATGCAAAACAACAAAGAATCTTTAGAAAATTTAGAAATTTGTTTTTCTAAGGTAATTGAGAAACATCTGGAGAGATATTTTGCTCTCCATAAAGGAGAGGCCATTCCGCCAGGATTATATGAACGTATACTCCGCGAAGTGGAAAAAATAGTTTTCGAAACGACTTTAAGATACGCTAATGGAAATCAGCTAAAAGCAGCCAAAACGCTAGGCATAAATCGTAACACTCTTCGCAAAAAAATGTTAAATAATCAGCTTAAATGAGGGATAACATATAATTTGTTCAGGATTGTATTGGATTTTTTGGGACGATTAAGAATCAAAAAACTAAAGATTCGAAACTTTCTTATTTACATATTTTTTGGATTATCGATTGTTTCTTGTTTTTTTACATATTTGCTGTTTTCAAATGTAGATCTGTATAACCACAGCTCAAGAACTGTAATTTCCATATTATACTTTGACATAGCTTTCATATTGATATTCCTATTTCTAATAAGCAATAAAATTTATGTTTTGTTATCCAATAGGCGCCGAAAAGGATCTCGCCTTACCTTGAAAATGATCTCAATTTTTTCTTTATTGTCCGTTACTCCATCAATAACGATGTGCATATTTTCAGCAATTTTCTTTCACAATGGAATAGAATCGTGGTTTAACGAACGCAATCGAACTGTCCTACGTGAATCTCTTCAAGTTGCAGAATCATATCTTGTGGAACATAAAATAGGCGCCATGAACGACTGCGTTGCCATATCAAAAACGCTAGAATATCATCTGGAAAAATTTTCCGACGAATTCGAAGAGGACTATCCTAGAATCGTCAAGAATATAGATTTTTTATTAGATGATTTATGCGGATTAAAAGGAGTGAATTCGGCGATATTATTGAATTCTTCTTTAGAGGTTATAGCCCATTCCCAATATAGCGTTAATCTTCACTTTTTAAATATAGATTACAGACAAATACAGAAAGTCGAAGCGTCAAGCCAAAAAGGAGTAATACTAGAAGTCGAAGGAGAAAATCCAAAAAGTATAATAGTAGCTTCGTGCTTTAAAAATTCGTCAGGTTATATGTATCTCATTATAGAGAAAAACGTTGATTCTAGTATTTTATCTCATGCTAAAAATGCAAAAGTGGCATATGACGAATATTACAAGTTTTTAGAAGAGCGCAGTTCCTTAGAAATAGCCTTCATTTTCATGTTTTTAACCGTTGGTATTTTGTTATTGATAGCTTCCGTCGCAATGGCAATTATATATTCTTGGCGAATCATAAAACCCGTAAGTAATTTGATAGATGTTTCCGAAGACATTATTAACGGAAATATGGAGGCGCGCGTCAAGGAAGAATGGGCTTACGAAGAAATCCAGAATTTGAGCAAAACATTCAATCACATGATTGATCAAGTCAACAAGCAACGGGAAGATCTAGTCGATATTAACAAAAAATTGGATGAGAGAATAAAATTCACAGGCAGCGTTCTTGCTGGAGTTTCTTCCGGCGTAATAGGAATAGACGGCGGAGCCATATATATTTGGAATAAAATGTCAGAGAAATTACTTGGTCGTAGAATAACAATCGGAGAGTGCATAAGAGACGTTATGCCGGAAATTGCCTCCCTCCTTAGATTGCTAAACAAGGGCAATTCTTCGGTTGAAAAAGAAATACAATATCGTAAAGGCGATAATATTTTGTTGTTTTTGGTAAAAATTGAGAATATAACGTCTGAAGACGGAAATAGATTTGTGATTACGTTTAATGATTTAACAAATATGGCAATAGCCCAAAGAAAAGCCGCTTGGTCTGAAGTAGCTCGTCGCGTTGCTCATGAAATTAAAAATCCGTTAACCCCAATACAATTGTCGGCAGAACGCATCAAGCGTAAGTACTTATCTCAGATTTCCGTGGATTTAGAAACATTTTCTAGCTTAATAAATATCATAATCAATCAAGTTGGAAATATAAAAAGATTGATAGACGAATTCAATTTTTTTGCAAGATTGCCCGAACCGGTCCTAAAAAAATGCGATTTATCCGAAATTTGTAAACAAGCTGTTTTGCTTATGCAAAATGTCGGCAATAATGTGACGATCAATTTTATCTGCGATAAAAGTAATTATTTGATAAAAGCGGACGAGCGCTTGATTCATCAATCCATTGTTAATTTGATTCAAAACGCGATTAACGCATTTTCTAATACCGACGGAGTTGACAAAAATATCTGGGTATCAATAAAATCGGATGTAAAAAAAGTATTTGTTGTCGTGGAAGACGATGGTCCAGGTTTTCCTAAAGAAAAAATGAAATCGTTGGCGACTCCTTATTTTACTATGACTCCGAAGGGAAGTGGGTTAGGCTTGGCAATTGTGAAAAAAATAATACAAGATCACAAAGGCGATTTGTTATTTGAAAATAGCGATCGAGGTGGGGCCAGAATAACTATATTGTTTCCATTGTCTGTGAATAATAAAAATGACTAATGAAAAAATATTAATTGTGGACGACGAAGCCGAAGTTAGGTCTTTAATATCTGGGGTGCTTGCTGACGAAGGGTATAACGCGATTTTGGCAGCAAATGAGCAAGAAACCATATCTTGCGTTAAAAAAAATTCTCCAGATTTAATATTTTTAGATCTTTGGATAGGACAAGACGAATCAGCAGGTTTGAAAATTCTCGACAAACTTAAAAAAACGCATCCGGAAATTCCAATCGTAATTATATCTGGCCATGGGACAATAGACGTTGCGCTTCAGGCAATTCGGAACGGCGCCATTGATTTTATAGAAAAGCCATTTGTAATTGAGCGTCTGCTTATGACGACGAAACGCGCTCTCGAGCTTTATAGACTAAAAAAAGAAGTTTTTAATCTGAAAAGTGGTAAATTGGACATGGAGATTTTTTCCATTGGATCGTCCATATTTGCTTCATCCATAAGGCCAACCATAGAAAAAGTAGCACCGGTAAATAGTCGTATTTTTATGCAAAGCCCTGTTGGAATTGAGGCCGATACTATAGCTTTTTGGATTCACAAAAAATCTCAACGTAAAGAATATCCGTTCGTCTATGTCAATTGTTCTTTCGATGAAAGTGGGAAGTTGGAAAGCGAGCTGTTTGGTAATGAAAAAAATTGCGGACATATAGAAAACGCAAATTTGGGGACTCTATTTTTGGAAGAAGTTACAGGATTATCTAAAAATTGCCAAAGAAAATTGCTTCAGTTCTTGCAGGAAGGAAGTTATTCGGTAGGCAATAAGAAAATATATGCCAATGTGCGTCTAATATGCTCCTCCAATGAAAACATGAACGATATGCTGGAGTATGATAAATTCAGCAAAGAACTATATTATCGTTTAAACATAATGAACATTAATATTCCGAATTTAAAAGATAGACGAGAGGATATTTCTGCAATAATTGAATATTATCTTGAAAATTCGGAGATATTTTTTGGATTAAAAGCGAAAAAATTTACGAGCGATGCGCTAGCGATTTTACAATCGTACGATTGGCCTGGAAACTTGCGTCAAATAAAAAATGTCATAGAAGCTTCCTTAATAAATGCAATAGGTAGGAAAGAAATAAATAAACAATTATTGCCGTCTGAATTAATCAGCAGTACAAATGAAAAATTCGACTCGTTAAATATTTCAAAATTAATTGCCTTACCAATAAAGGAGGCGAAGGATTGTTTCGAATCTGATTATTTACGAGCTCAAGTGATAAGGTTTTCTGGCAATATTTCCAAAACCGCTGCGTTTATAGGAATGGAACGGTCGGCCTTGCATAGAAAATTAAAAACTCTCGACATTCGTTATGAAAAACAATACAAAAACTCCAAAAAAACAAAATCCGTTCCCTGTTTTTTCTGAGAAAATTTTACTGTTGTTGAAATGCAACTTTTTTCGATTAAGTGTTTCTGTCAACGCCTCAAACTTGTTTTTTTTTTGTGTGTGGTTGTATTTTGCTTTAGGTTGTTGTAGCATCTCTTCGGAATATTTTGAGGTTTATTATGAATTTTTTTTCCTTCTGTTCTGGGCTTTCTTTTTTTGTTGGGCTTTTGCTTTTCACTAGTGTCGGTGCCGTCAGTGTGTCTGATGATGTAGAAGATTCTGGTGGAAGAGAGGATTTGGTTGAGAGAGAGTCTTCTTCTCATCGTGTAGGAAAAGAAGCTTTTGAGGGTTTTTACTTAGGCGGCGGTTTACTAAAAAGTGGGATGATTACGAAAACTGTCAACGTTGAAGATCGATATGATGTGAGTTTTCCCCCTCACCGGTTTGGTCTTGGGGCTTCCTCTGCATATGATAACTTCTCTTTTTTGTGTGGTGTTGTTCGTGGTCGTTTTGGGGGGGAGATGGTTTCTTATTCTGGCGATGATTTAAATAATATTTTTGATAGTACTGCTGCTGCTGCCAGTCGTGTGAATAGTTTCGTTGCTTGTCGTCGTGGGGAAAAATCTTTTTTAAAAGGTACGAGCAATAAGTTTTTCGGGGCCATTGTCTTGGGTTACAACGATTATTTTAGTGAAAATAATCTTTTTGGAGGAGAAGTTACTTTGGATGTTTGTGGAAATAAAGAAATTGTTGCATATGATTCTGTTTCTGTTCCCGTCGGTGGGGTTGGCGATGTCAAACAGAAAAATTATGGGTTTGTTCCTACTGTCGCTCTTAAATATGGCGTTTATAGTTCTTTTTTGGATGGTCTATTTTATTTGAGGCTTGGTGCTTGTTTGGTTAAAAGTGGATTTTCCGCTGCTTATGGAGTTGTAAAGTTGAGTAAGTTAACCCCTGTTATTGGCGCCGGTTTTGAAAAAAATGTCTGGGATAATCTTTCTCTACGTGTTGAGTTTGATTACAGAATCCAGTCTGAAAAAACTGGCTCTTTGACAAGGACTGGTTCTTTGACTTTTGCGGATGGTAGAGCGGCGGTTGGTGGTCCTTTATCTCCTGGTGCCGTCCTTTCCTCCTACACCCATACGTTCAAACCTCGCATAAGGACTAAGGGGTATGCTGTTCGCGTTATGGGCGTGTGGTATCCTGGAAAGGATTTCTGTCTGTTCTAAACATCTTGTTTTATTTTCCCTTGCATAAAGGCCTCCTTGTGGGGCCTTTTTCTTTAGTCCTTGATAATTACTATTTTCGATTGCTGATTGTTGTATAGTTTTTTTATGACTTTTTCTAGGGTTTGCTCGTTTATTTTTTCAAAAGGTAGATTACGTCGCTTGTTTTTCTTTTCGAAGTCGGTCAAATTCGCAAATCCATTAATCGACTGTTCCATGAAATATTTTTTTACTCGCTCCAATTCTAGAGAATTTACTATCGTCAAGGGGTTGTTGACGACAGTTTTGAGATATTTTAAGTATCTTTCTAAATCTTGTTTTTCAAGAAAAATATAAAAATAAAAAACATTTGAAAAAGAACGCTCTAGCAAACTGTAATTCACTTTATAAGCGATGTTCCGCGAACATAATTCTTTGACAAAGCTGCCGTTTTTGTTGTATAAGCTTTCTATAACAACATAAAGAGCAGCTCGTTCGATTTCTGTTAAATCGTCGATACGAACTCCACACATAACGCCAACGATATCTTTCATGTCAGGTTTTTTAATAACGGAGGTTGTTTGGTTTGATATTTTCGCTCGTATTTTTTCCTCATGCCGAATTTTGCAAGTCTCCGGTAACTGAGCGAATAAAATATCGAGATATTTTTTGGCTTCGGACTTGGAAATTTCGCCGACAAACAGAGTTTCTAGGTTATCTTTTGCGAAATTGGATTTTATAGAATCATTTATATCGTTCGTTGTAATACTCGATATGGCTTGGGCTGTTCCGCTGTTATTTAGACCGTAATTATGATCTACATATAATAGGTTCATGAGTTTTTCAAACATTAATTCCTCAGGCTTAGAATCAATATCTAGTATTCGAGGAAATTGCTCCTTCATAAATTCCAAATCGTTTTTGGAAAACTCTGACTTGGTAAAAGCAGTTGATAAAAAACGTAGCGCTTTTTCTATTTTATCTTTTAAAACATAAAAAGAAACTTCGAAATCGTCTTCGAAAGCATTTTGGAAAAAGTATTGCAATCCCAGTTCAGACATTTTTTCCTGTGTTTCTCCAGACGAGAGTCCATTTATTTTTCTAAACATGAGATTGCCGAGTATCGCTGAAATTCCGTGTTTATCCACTTGGTTATGCAAAACTCCAGCGTTTTTAAATTTGCATTTTATATATATTACGCCATTGTTTTTAATATCCACAATTGAAGTCTTTATACCTAAACTATTTTCAATATCCGTAATTTCAACAAAGGCGCTTTCTTTCTTAAAAAAGAATGGAACTGAAACTAAGCCCGACAAAAGAAACGAAAGAATTAATTTTTGCTTTTTCAGTTTCAGCATTTATTTATCCGATTTATATTGGGTTGTAATTTTTAAAACTAAATTTTGCTGCAATATTTTCTGGGACAACGTTTTTATTGAATTTTGATCAATGTTTTGAATATCGTTTTCAATCTCGTAAATAGAATTAACATTTTTATCGCTTAAATATGAATTTTTAATATGCGAACAAACATTGTGCAGGTCGCAAAATAAAAATTGCCCAGAGTATTTCTCGGTTAGCGCACAGCTAGCTAAAAAATCGGAAGAAAAATGTTTTTTGCACATCCGTTTTACAAAAATTTCATAAATTTCCTGCATTTTTTTTAGGGAAATGTCTCTTTTTGGAATAAGACAGATTTCTCTGACGCAATCGCCGTGATTTATAATATCTTGCATATAATAATCGCTAATTATCGGATTAGCTTTTTTGAAAAACTTAAACATTTCGTAATCAAAAACGCTAAAAAACGCGTCCAAAAAGCCAGAATTTTGATGAATAACATAAAAATATCTAGCAGATCTTTGAAGATGTTTGTTTTCAATACGGACGTCTTTAAATATACAATTTTTATAATGATTGAAAGAAATCGCGCGACGAGAAGCTAGATTACCAAACGTCGATTGTAATACTTTAACGAAATTTTTATAACCAATAGCTCCACTGACTATGACTGATAAATGAGCATTTTTATAATTTTTATTAAAGAAACGTCTTACATCGTTTTTGGAAATGGACGATAAAGATTGTTCATTGAATATCAAATTCGTTGTGTTTGCATTTTTTAGATTAACATGAGCAAAGATTACGTTAGCGATGTAGTCTTCCGAATTATAACTGGATAATTTCCTATCAATAATCATTTGCTTTTTTAGGATTTCAAGATTTTCTATGGAAAAGCGCGAAATATTTCTATAAATAGTGCTAAAGAAGTTTTTTACGCGTTTCGGATGCATCTCGGCGATGATTTTGGTATATTCGCCGGTTGCGTTTGCATAACAGGAAATTCCTAAAGCCTGCAACTGCCTGTGCAGTCTACTGCTAACGATATTTTCCGCGATTATGTTGCTAATTCCTTGTTTATTTACCGGATCGTGGAACGATCCAGTATCGAAAATTATTTCGACTATTACAATGGGCATACGAAAATCTTCATACAAAAACGCATTTATTCTATTGTTTAAGACGAGTTCGCGGATTGGTCCAACTTTTAAATTCGATACCGCCAACATTAGAGGCGAACAAAACAATAAAAAACAAAGAACTATTTTATTTATCATTCATTTCCGCCTATTAGGATAAACGACATCTTTTCTTCATCCAAAATTTCTTTCGCTTGATGGTTAACTTCTTCCCGCGTGACTTTTGAAGTTCTTTCCAAATAATCCGATAAAGCGTTGGTTTTGAAACCATCCAGCATTTTCCCAAAGTAAAATTGGCATAACTCTCCTGAAGTTCTCAATCTGACGAGTAATGTTCCTTTAATATTGTTTTTTGCGAATTGCAATTCATCTGGCGTTATTCCATTCTCCCTAAGCTTATTAATTATTGTCTTTATTGACTCGATGGCTTTTTGTGCTTTTGAATTATCAGTTTGCAATACTCCAAAAGCGTAATTTGCGTGATTCAAATCTACTGGAATGATTGTTCCGCCATATATTAGTCCCTGTTTCGTACGTAACTCCGACATTATTTTGCTTTTAAACGAAGAATGTTCTCCAAGAATACGATATAGGATTGAAATCGCTGGTTTTTGAGAAGATAATGGCTTTTCATTTTTTAGGATGAATATAACTACACTTTGAGGTCCTTCTACATAGTATTTGGTAATTTTAGGAGTCAATTGGGGGGAGATGTCTGGAATATTGTCTTGAGCCGGTTCTCCTTTCTCTATTCCTCGCAGAACGTTATTTAATAAAGAAACAGCTTCGTTTTCATCGATATTACCGCATATGCATGCTTCGGCATTTTTTATAACTAGAAATTTCTTTTTATACTTTACAAGATCATCAATGGACAATTTCATGAAATGTTCTGAATTACCGTGTAGGCCGTACTTATATATATGAGAAGGAAAGATCAATGCTGGGGCAAGCGTATAGAAAGCGGTTTCTGCTGGGGTAATTGCATAATTTTGCATAGAATAGCCAATTTCATTTTGGATTTTTCTTACTTTATCTTTTTCAAATGTAGGAGAACTCATAAGCATGCCAAAAAGCTCTATTGCTTCTTTAAGAACTATTCGGGGGGCGGTCATTGAAAAAAATAAATTATCGACTCCTGCTCTGCAGGATATTTTTACAGAAATATCCGAACATTTCTGTTTGAATTCTACCTCCGTAAATTTTCCGGTTCCACAAAAAACCACGTGGGAATAAAATGTCGGAACGCCAGTCTTGGATTCGGCTTGATAAGAAGAGCCAGA
>JAISYW010000015.1 GCA_031269645.1 Holosporaceae bacterium | reverse complement strand
TATCGCAAAAAATAAAAAAATTGGTGATAGGAAACTGAAGGATGTACTTTCAAGAAAATCTTCGTGTATTTTAATTTGAAAGATCTTTGTATATTTTAATAAATAGAATGGAGGCTAGTCGTGAAAAAGATAGCACTCGTAACTGGAGGTACAAAAGGAATAGGCAGCGCAATTTCGCGAACTCTCAAAAACGCTGGATATTCTGTCGCCGCTAATTATAAAAACGACGTTGTTGCGGCAAAGCAGTTTTTTGATGAAACCGGCATTCCAATTTTTTCTTGGGATGTTTCCAATTACAATTCTTGCGCAGAAGGAATTGCGGATGTGTGTCGCGCGCTCGGCGGAAATGTTGATGTATTAATTAATAATGCGGGAATTTCAAGAGATTCTATGTTGCATAAAATGGATCCAGAAAACTGGGATAAAGTCATAACCGTTAATTTAAACTCCGTCTTCAATATGTGTAGGTTGGTTGTTTCGGAGATGAGACAAAAATTGTTCGGCCGAATTATAAACATTAGTTCCATAAACGGTTTAAAGGGCCAAATAGGGCAGACGAATTATGCGGCGGCCAAAGCTGGCATTATAGGTTTTACTAAATCTTTGGCTTTGGAGTCTGCATCCAAGGGAATAACCGTAAATGCAATCGCTCCCGGTTATGTATCAACAGACATGACAGACGTAATTAGAAATGATATAAGAGAAAAGATAATATCCAATATTCCTATTGGGAGATTTGGAAAAATAGAGGAAATTGCCGATGCTGTTTTGTTTTTGGTTGGCGAAAGAGCGTCGTTTATTACAGGCGCTACTTTAAATGTAAACGGCGGGCAATATTTATAGGGATTAGCATGGAACAAGGTCGCTTTTTCGAAACGATTGTGGGGTGGGTGGTATTACTAACAGCCATTTTTTTCTTTAATTACGTATATACAAAATCCAGTTGGAGAAAGGTCGATGGATATATTCTTACGGCCAAGTTTGATAAAGCCGATGGTTTAACCGAAGGCGGAGACGTAAAAATCAGCGGCGTGCGTGTTGGAAAAATCGCCAGTTTAGATATAGATTCGTCTTCTTTCTTTGCAGTCGTAAAATTTCACATTCCGCATAAAATTAAATTGCCTAAAGATAGTTCGGCGCAAGTATCCACCGATGGTATTTTTGGCGGTAAGTACCTTTCAATCGTACCGGGCGGTTCCACGGAAGTTCTAAATGATGGAGAAGAAATAGAAAATACAAGTGGTACGGTAAATTTAGAATCTCTGATTGGAAGTCTAGTATTGCCTCAGGATAAAAATAAAAACGAATAATATCTCTACTTGAAATTACTGTTTTTTTATGAAATGTCGTGTACAATATTAGTCGTTACTTGGTAACTATGGTGATAAACATCGTGATGAATAGATAAAGTGGACTCGGGGGCAGAGCCCGACACCTCCACCATATTTATATGGGGGTGAATAGATTCGACACTTATTGAAAAGCTCGATTTTCACTCGTGGTGGTTTACGTTATAGAGCCAGAAATTATAAATGCGAACGATAATGTTTTCGCATGCAACGATAATTATGCAGTAGAGGCAATTGCTTTAGCTGCTTAATGAAGTAGACGCGGTTTGGGGGATCCGGGCAACAGAATTCCCCCGCTCAAGTCGGATGCCAGTGATATTTTTCCGAATCGTTTCATATGTTCTTTGACCATTTTCTATTCTGGATAAAGTGACGGAACCAATGTTCTCATATTTTCCTAATGAAAACGAGTAAGCAAAATCGTCAATAGAAAAACCTTCATACTCACTAAATGAAATTTCAATTCTATCGCTTAGCATCCGATAATTATCTTCGGATGACAACATGTTTTTGTAATTATCAGAAATTATCCCGCTAAAAAATTCCGCTACACTACCAGAACCATAACTAAAAAATCCTACTCTTTTCTTTTTTAAATCGTCGTTTGTATTATCCAAAAGAGAAATCAAACATATATAAAGTGACGCCGAACAACTGTTTCCCACAATAGCATTGTAAATTAATGAATTATCAACAGATTTATTTTTGAACAATAGATTATTTGCTTTACGAGCCATTTTGCAAAAAGGAGCATGGTAACAAACATAATCTATATCAGAAGATTGTAATTTGCTATTTTTTAAATATCTTGCAAATGAAATTTCGAGTGATTTTAAATAATTATACACTGATAATTTACTATCAAATAACGCTTCATTTTTATAAATCGGACGCCAAAAATCCATGATATCCGTGGTGTGAACTCCGTAATATGGTTCAATCGATAGAATTCTCGGATTGGTCGCTATTACCATAGCAACCGCAGCTCCTCCCTGAGTCGGTTCTCCGGAAGTATTTGGCGAATACTTAACTATATCTGAAGCAATAATCAGGACTTTTGAATTCGGATTGGCCAAAACATATGACCTTGCCATACATAAAGCTGCAGTTGCCGAATAACATGCCTGTTTTAAATCAAAAACCCTACAATCTTCTTTTAATTCCAGAAAACGATGAACATAAATACCGGCAGATTTAGATAAATCAAATGAAGATTCCGTTGCGAATATTAGCAGATCAATATCGTTTTTATTTTCAACGTTAGAAATAGCTTTTTGAGCAGCGTCTATCGCAACTGTGACAATATCTTCATTCAGTGGGAAAACTGACATTCGAGTCTGTCCAATGCCAGCAAAATATTTTGCGTAATCAACCTCGCGATGCTTCGCCAATGTTTCTAATTTTAGAAAATATCTGGAAGTGGAAAATGCAATAGAATCTATACCTATTTGCATTTACTATTTCTTTCCAATTTTAGATGTGAGCGCATCAGCTCGCCCTGGTTAGTTATGGCCGCCATTAATGATAACTCTGCACATAAGGTTGCGGAAGCAATTATCGCAGCCAACCTTTTTGCAGAACCAGGAACAGATGAATGGCATTCTAAAAACTCCAGATTTTTTACGGCAAAATCGAGATTTTTTCCATTTCCCACAGTACCAACAATAATATTAGGCATGTTTACTGAAAAATACAAATCTTTACCAAGGAGATTTGCAAAAGTAATTCCTTGAGACGCTTCAACAACATTTGCCGCATCTTGTCCAGTAGCTAAATAAATCGCAAGAGCCACGTTTGCAAAATGTGCGTTTGCACTTCGCACTCCGCCCGACAAAATGCTACCCAAAAGATTTTTTTTGGTGTTTAATTCAACAATTTTTTCAGGAATCGTTTTTAAGATCGATCCACATACGGCATATGGCACGATAATTTCAGCAGAAACGCGTTTTCCTCTGCCCAATATTCCATTTACGGACGATACTTTTTTGTCTGTACAATAATTGCCGGAAATTGAAACATACTTCACATGCTTACAGCTAGAAATTATGAAATTTAGAACTGCATCGGCCGCCTTGGTCGCCATATTATGACCAGATGCATTGGTAGTTGTTATCCCTAGTCTAACGTAAAGGAGTTTACCGATATTTTCGACATTGATTTGCTTTAAATTGGCGAAACAACTTGTGTTTTTGACTATATCAGCGATTGGATCCATATGATCGTCTATCCAAGTTTTGCAAATTAAAGCATTCGTTAAATCTGTCGCTTCTAATATGACGGATCGAGACATTATATCGTCAATTACGCGAACGCAAATGCCGTCGGTAGATGTGGAAACTAACGCGCCGCGCGCGATCGAACTCCAAAGTGGGATTTCAAAAGTAGCGACTGGTACGGACACAGTCTGAACTTTTCCGTCATAATTAATCTTAATAGGACCGACTACTTTCGTCGGTATCTCTGTCGAAAATTCGCTGTCTTTTAAATTCATTAATTTATACGGTTTGTCAGCAAAATCCATTATAGCTTGCTAACATTTGTATCGTAAAGAGGTATTGAGATATTTAATTGAAAGATTAAACAATATCTGATGGTTGTTTTGGCTTTTTTACCGAGGTTTTTCTAAATCTAATTAAACAAATATCTTGCGTTTGCAGATTATTTTTTCTATCTTCTGCAAAAGGGTAATTAGCTCAGTTGGTAGAGCATCTGACTTTTAATCAGGTGGTCGCAGGTTCGAATCCTGCATTACCCACCACAGATTTTTTCGCAGTGCGGAAATGTGCGACAGTAATAGAGCCTAATCAAAGAGTTTGTTTTATCGGCGCTACTCATATATCATGATCAACGTTGTTAATAATGGTGCGAAAAACTATGAAGAAAGAACAAAAACAAGTGTTGGAAGTTACAGCCCAATATATGAGAGACCTATCATTTGAAAATGCAAATCCTTTTTCACAAATAGAAAACACAGATAAATCTCCACAGATAGACGTGCAATTGCGGGTAGACGTTGAAAAAGGAAAAACATCCAACTCTTATAAAGTATCCTTAGTCGTCAAGGCTCAAGCAAAATTAGATAAGCCGTTGTTTATTCTGGAATTAAATTATACCGGAGAGTTCGTTGTAGATGGATTTCCGGAAGATATGTTGGAACCGATTTTATACATCGAATGTCCGCGATTATTATTTCCATTTGTTCGCAGTATTATTGCAAATACTGTAAGCGACGGCGGATTTGCTCCATTATATATCGCTCCTATTAATTTTGTGGATTTATATCAGCAACAAAAAGAATCCGCAAATCAGACTTTGCAATAATCTTATGAATAATAAACTAGCCGTGCTTATAGATGGTTCTGGTCTTGTTTATCGTGCTTATTATGCTTTGCCGCAACTGACAAACAATAACGGAGAATATGTTGGTGCGGTATACGGTTTCTGCTCTATTCTAATGTCTCTAATGGAAAAGCATAAATCAGATTTATTTTGCATCGTATTTGATGCCGGAAGGCATACTTTTAGAACTGAAATGTATCCTGCTTACAAAAGTAACCGCGACGAGACTCCAGAAAATTTAAAAACGCAATTTCCAAGGTTAAAAAAGGCATGTGTTGCATTTGGAATTCCAAGTATAGAAAAAAAAGGATTCGAAGCGGACGATATAATCGCAACATATGCAAATAAATTAGCGTCTTCCGCATATGAAGTTCGCATTGTGTCTTCCGACAAAGATTTAATGCAATTGATAAACGATAAAATTTCATTGTTCGATCCCATAAAGTCTAAATCCATTAAAACACAGGAAGTTATTGAAAAATATGGAGTTCTTCCGTCCCAAATGACAATGTTACAAGCATTAATAGGGGATCCATCCGACAATATCCCTGGAATTTCCGGAATAGGCCCAAAAACGGCTGCAAAATTAATTAACGAATTCAGAACATTAGAAGAGATATATCAAAATATCGATAAGATTAAACAATCAAAAGTCAAAGAAAATTTAATTAATCAAAAAAACCAATTGGATTTATCTTTAAAACTGGTAACTTTGGAGAAAAATATTGATATCGACGAGGATTTTTATAAATTAAAAATTTCGTTCGATTATAATCAAGCGGTGGAATTTTTAAATTCATACAATTTTGATTCCTTAATAAGGCGACTCAACGTGCTATATTAACCACAGTTAGTTCCGATACTGATAAATTACAAGGATCCAAACGCCAAATGTATTTCGTCGACAAGAAAAAGCAAGGATATTTATTTGTTGTGTTCGGCGTATGTTTGTACTCGTTTTCCGATGCAATTATGAAATATTTCATGCCATTATACGGAGTACACCAAGTAACGTTTCTGCGCACAATCTTTCGATTCATTCCATTTTTAACGGTCGCCGCATATGAACATATTAATCCACTAAAAACAAATTACGTAAAAGAAAATATTTTTAGATCTATACTGGCTTCTGTTGGGACTTACGCTTTTATGGGCGCCTATAATTATGCTCCGATGACGGATGTTTTTGTCGTCGGATTGAGCTCCGCAATATTTGTGATTCCATTAAGTACTTGGATGCTAAACGAAAAATTTCATATCCAAAATGCAGTAGCTGTTCTTCTTGGATTTTGTGGTATATGTTTGGCTTTTAGACCTGATCATGGAATTTTTCAATTTGGAATCGCGTTCGCTTTAATTGGGGCGATTATTTCGGCGCTAAATCAAGTAGTTATCAAAAAATTAGCGGCAACGGACAGCGAACTTACAATAATTTTTTATCATAGTCTGTTTCTTATAATAATTTCTCTTGCCATCGGCTTTGATACCTTTGCTATTATATCAGGCAAACATATATTATTTTTATTTATCGGAGGAATTATAGGCGCGGCTGCGCAGTATTCCATCATTCATGCTTTCAAACTTTCTACAAGTTCAGGATTAGCGTCGGCTGGCTATTTCATGCTGATTCCAAACACATTATTTGATTTTTTGATCTATAACAAAATTCCTGATCCGTATATAGTTGGCGGATTAATTTTAATTTTAATTGGCAATACGCGAGCTTTTGCTCTGCAGTCTAAAATATAATAGATTTGATTTACTTCAATTTTTATCTTTTTTATTAGTTATAGAAGACGTATATTCAATATTATTTAGATATTAACAAAATGCAGCAAGAAGAAGCTTTAATTGCGAGAATATGTCACGATCTTATAACGCCGTTTAATGCTATTAACTTAGGAATAGAGACCTATGAAGAATCAAAAGACATTTCTCTTTTGGAAGATATAAAAACAAGCGTCGAAAAAGCAAACTCCCTTTTGAAGTTCATGCGGGAGTTGTATTCTATAAAATACGAGGTTTTTTTTTACTCGGTAATATCGCTTAATAAGCTGATATCGGATTTGCTGAAAAATTACAATATAAAATGCGATTTGGAATCAGATATTGAAAATATATCGAGAACCATTGGTAAGATAGTTATGTATAACGCAATTATTGCTAGGGAAATTATGCCATTTGGCGGAAACGTAGTTGCTAAAATCAATAATACGTCGAAAGAAATTACTACAATCTGTTCCGGTAATAAACTTTTAGAGATTGATATTAATGCGAGCAACGAACCGGATCACAAAAACATAATCCGCCATAATCTAGCGAAATTTTTAGAAAAAATTGGTGCCCAAGCGACTATAACCAAGCAAGAATCTAATGTAATTATTTTAGAAAGGCTCTAGACTAGCATCTTCTTTTTCTTTTCAACTAATTTAGATATACAACTCCGCTAAATATTACTCAAAATTAGTCAATATGCTCGGAATATCCCTAATAATGTTGATCCATAAGAAATCTATTGATATCCCTACAAGACAATCCCCCATACCCCTTTATTATTGCAATCTTAATGGAAAAGGTGTACTCTTTCGAGTGGGGAGAATATTGGTGGAAATTATAGCGGAAAAATGCAAAAAATGTCTTGTTTGCATTGACGTTTGTCCTTTGCGGGCAATTTCTGAAAAAGACGGAAAAATTTCAATCGATAAAAATATATGCCTAAATTGCGGATGCTGCGCTGCATCTTGCCCGAATAAAGCCATAAAATACGAATAGGAGTTTTGATGTTATCTTTTTTGTTGGCCGTTCATTTTATTTTGACGATTACAATCATCGGATTGATTTTATTACAAAAACACGATTCTGACGGAGCTCTTGGCTCCAGTGGCGGAGGAACTGCAAACGGTATGTTCTCGATACGTGGACAAGCTAACTTGTTAACAAGATCAACCGCCGTCTTAATGACTATTTTCATCTTAAATTGTTTGGTGATGGCAAAAATGGTGAAACACACTCCTCCGAAGGAATCAGTTATTGATAGGGTTGCCCGCGAAAGCTCTCCGGTTAAAGTAAATACGGAAAAAGACGCTTCCACTCCCGGCGGAGGTATTGTAGAAACCTCCAAAAAAACAGGAACTAAGCATCCTAAAACGGGAAAAAAGTAAGAAATATAAATGAAGACAGTATACATAGGGAATATTTCTGTATCAAACAATAGTCCGTTGGTTTTGATTGCCGGTCCCTGTATGTTGGAAAATAGAGAATTGGCGTTAATCGTCGCCGATCATTTGGTAAAAATAACTAACGAACTCAAAATTCCATTTATTTTTAAGGCATCGTTTGATAAAGCCAACAGGACTAGTCTAAATTCAAAAAGGGGAGTCCCGCTGGAAGAGTCTCTAAAAATTTTTCAAGAAATAAAGAAAACGTACGGTTGCTTGATAATTACTGATGTTCATGAAAGTTGCCAATGTCATGTAGTCGCCGAAGTCGTTGACGTTCTTCAGATTCCCGCCTTTTTGTGTCGTCAGACGGATCTTTTAGTTGCAGCCGCCAAAACTGGAAAGGCTATCCATATTAAAAAAGGCCAATTTCTTGCTCCTTGGGATATGAAAAATGTATATAAAAAGGTAAAAAGTTCTGGGAACGAGAATATTTTACTATGCGAACGCGGCGTTTGTTTCGGATACAACAGATTAATTTCCGATATGAGGTCGCTGAAAATTATGGAAGATTTCGGGTATCCAGTCATTTTCGACGTAACACATTCAATGCAAGAACCTGGCGGATTGGGGGAAAAGAGCGGAGGTAACAGAGAGCATGCTGAATTGCTTGCAAGAGCAGCTGTTTCCGTCGGAGTTGCTGGTTTATTTGTTGAAACTCATCCAGACCCAAATAGCGCTTTTTCTGATGGGCCAAATTCAATTCCTTTACATGCTATGAAAGATTTCATGATTACAATGCAACGATTCGACGAACTATCGAAAAAAACAAAGTATCAAAATATGAAATGCTAGCATGCTATTTTATTCCTCATCTCTAAAAAGGAATTTCAAGCAAATTTTATCCAATACTATCTGGATATGCATCTTTGGGTATTTTATTTTTCACATAATGAGCGGGGCTCGCGGAGCTTTTTCATGGATGAAATTAAGTAAAGAGGTCATATCTCTCGAAAAGGAGCTGGATGAACTACTGAAAGAGAATGCATTTTTAGAACATAAGATAAAATTAATACAAAACAATATTGATTTAGATTTGCTTGAAGAACAGGCGTATGGCGTCATTGGTTTTTCTAAAGAGAACGATATAATTGTGTTACTTCCCAAAGAAGAAAGCTGATATTCGGCGACGTCAACATCGACCTCCAAGAATTCTGTCGCAAAAAACAACTCACGCAAAAATATGTCCTCAAGGTGCTGCGCCTCAATACGCTCAGCCCGAGCATAAAAGCCGCCATCATGAACGGCACCCATGCCAAAACACTTGTACTAAATGATCTGCTCCAGAAACCGTTCCCGTTGGCGTGGGATGAGATGGAAAACATGTGATTTTTGACGAAAATTTTATACAATTAACCAAATATTAAAAATTAACCATTGTTTGTAACCGCAAGGTAACTTGAACTTGCTTTACCATATCAGTTTTTGCTTATTGAAAAAGCCAACCCATCTCTGAAGAGACTATTTCACTAAAGAACTGCTTACAAAGATTTATAAAAACCACTGGATCTAATATCTGCTAACAGAACCGTGCAGCAACACAGACCCGCACTCTCCCAGAAACATCAGTCAAAAAACAATAACTCTATTCTCGTGTTATCTTCGCTTTTCAGTAGCTTATAACTCTCCTAGTTCTTTCACAGTAAACCCAGTTTGATCAGAAATATCCTGATTATCAAGGGATTGTTTCATCAAATCTTTGGCCAAGGACTTAGAAAGTTTTAGAGAATTCTTGTCCACAACATCAAAGATTACAGAACCAGCTTCTCCTATCCTTTTTATTGCTCTATGTTTTTCTGTCTTTTGATCCAAAAATGGCCCGTATCCCTTGCCAAGCACAAAATTCCACCATACTGTTATTTTTTCCTTGCCAATATTTATATTAAAAAAATCTCGCTTCTCTCCAGCAATCGGAACAAACGTAAGATTCATTACATTATTGGGCTTTACCCTAATCTGTGTTGCGTGTCTCATATCAGGGGTGGAGCTCTCAAGTAATGAATTGACAAAAGTAAAATCGCGTACTTCAAGAGTTTCAGAAGTGCAATTCCTCACTGTTACATCTATTTGCATTGCACTAACAACTACTGCTATAAAAAAAGGCAAACACGAAAAACTATACCTCATTATTACCTCCCTCGTTTTAATTTTCACCACTACTACAGATTTATGATATCATACAAATTATAAAAAAAAACTATTAATAAAAGTTATTTATCAGGCGGCAAAACAAAGGCTGATAACACGTAGCTATTCGTCCCTATGGTGAATATATGAACAAAACAAGGAAGAATAGGGTTGAACATTATTTCTTTGTCCATTAATTTGCCGGGAAAAAGTCTAAGTGTGTCGGGAAGACTCCCGGATATTCTTGTTCTAGCGTAAACAGTTCCTGGAGTTCTGTAGTCTGCGTGTATAATATACGACACTTTACTAGGAACATATTTGTAATCAGTAATTGATATAAAATTTGACTGGACAACGCGGAATCTTTGAGTTCCACTATCATCAATGCTTCTGATACCAGCGCCTATATCTTTACATATTTCTGTAGAGATCTGCTCATAAATAAGTTTTTTTTCTCAGTCTCTTCTCTAGTTTCTTCTTTCGATGGTGTTGCAATTGGTTGCAGAGGAGCGGAACTCGAAGATGAAGAACTACTACTGCTTGATGACGAACTTGACGAAGAGGGTAATGAACCTTCCTCCATCTTTTTCTCTATTCCCTCTTTTTTTCCTTTTTCAGGAATAATTTCATCTTTTCCTGTTCCAAAATTGTAAACATAACCAGCGCGCAACAAATTATCACTTTCTCTACAGTACGTGCTTTTGTTGTACTTTGTCATCTGGTTTCCGTCTAGAAATGTTATCGATACGTTTTCAAATACGGTAACTTCACTTTTTGATTCTAAACTTCGCAAATGTTCTAAATACTTGTTACCGCTGAAGTTAGGATCATTGCTATCAACAATTTCTTCCAATATTTGTTCATTAGAAAAGAGAGCTACAGAGCTGGAAGATGACGATGAGCTGGAAGACGACGATGAGATGGAAAGAGGATCAGTACCCATTATGTATTCTTCTTTTTCTCTTTCTTTATTAGAACTGGAAGAAGAGCAAGAAAAAATAGAAGAAAGACAGCGCCCAATAGAGGAGCAGCAGCCTGGAGAAGACGAAGAGGATAAAGACGACAAAGATGATGTTGGTGAAGGGATAAAATGAGGAATATAGCCACAATGCCTGTAATGATTCAGCGTTTCCTGCAATTGATTACTTATATCTTTGATTTTTTTCTTTTCATGATTTATACGCCAAAAATTTGCACAGAAAATGATGCCAAGACATTGCGCAGATAATTGCTCAATCTCTTCCTCCAAAATTCCTTCCTCAAGTTGCACTTTTCCAAAAAATGCTTCATTATATACGAGTATTGTAGGCATTTGTACAATGGGTTGAACGCCTTTTATAGTTATAGCAGTCAAGTAGTGTTGAAACAATGAGTCAACTATTTCTTCTTCTGATAGGCTCTTTTTTGCCATACTATTTAGATGGGTACTTCGTTCTTGTACGGATTGAAAAAGCGCGGTATTATCTGTTTTAGCGTTTGGTTTATCGTGTTTTTTTTGTTCATCTTTTACCAAAGTGCCCAGCTGTGATCTCACTGTAGTATTTGCAGCTTTGCTGAAAAAAAATTTAATTATTTCTTGTAACAGAAACCGCTCTGATTTCAGAATATATGTGTTATTTGTAACACGAACTAATGTTACAATTTGCACTGGAGATCTTCCCTCCAAAGAGTTTTTTACATCTTCTAAGTTCATGCATTTGGCACCATCTAAAAAAGAAGAAACCAAACAATATGTTACATAAAATAAGCAGCTAAACCGCATTCAATCCTCCCATCATACCTTCGATTACTTCAACTATGCTTGTTATCAGACCAAACACTAACACTATCTGTCATTAATTACACACGTTAAGACTACCACAAAATTATCGTTTGTCTAGTAATATACTTAATGGCGGTTGTGCCGTTCAAATGTGTAGTGATCGATGATTGTACCTTTATAACACGAATTATGAATTAGAAGAGATATAATACCGAATCAAGTTACTGATTAACCAATACAACTGCCACACCATCTGTTGTAAATCAGCAATACAATTTGATCGATAGAAACCGAACTTAGTATAACTATTCCGCCCCTCCCATCTTTCTCTCCGAACCAAACTCTACCACCCACACCGATATCTCCGTAATCGTCTCAGTCGCAACCTCTTCAAAACTGGCACTCCTGTTTCTCCGGTTGCCTGAAATGCGG
>JAISYW010000115.1 GCA_031269645.1 Holosporaceae bacterium | reverse complement strand
AAAAGCAGCTTTGGTTCGTTTCACCGAAACGTTGGCGCGCGAGCTATTGAATACTGGAATTACGGCGAATGCCGTGGCTCCTGGAGCCATGATTAGTGCAATGACACAGGAAGTTGTTAAAGCAGGAAACGCTGCAGGCAAGGAAGAATTGTCGAACGCCAAAAAGCTCATTAATAGTAATGAAGATATCACTACTAAAGCCGTCGATTTATGTTTATGGTTAGCTTCAGAAGCTAGCAATGGGATTACAGGTCGTTTAATTAGCGCAAAATGGGATAATTGGGAGGAATGGCCGAAGCATTTGGAAGATTTACAGAATTCCGATCTCTATACGTTACGTCGTATTACCGGCAGAGATCGCGGGCAAACTTGGGGGGATAAATGAAAATAGGGATAATTGGTTGCGGTCTTATTGGTCGTAAAAGAGCGTCTAGTATAAGAGCTTTACGCTGTGAGCTTTCTGCCATTTGCGATACGGATCGCCATAGGGCCGAAAGTCTTTGCGCCGACTTTGGCGGAAAAGTCGTATCCTCGGCGAAGGAAGTCGTAGATTCGGACGTTCAGGTAATAATTATCGCGACTACCCACAATCAGTTGGCTCGTTTGGCTTTAATGGCGGCAAAGGCCGGCAAGCACGTGTTGTTGGAAAAGCCCGGAGCCAGAAACGCCGCTGAATTAGAGTCAGCAGCGGCCGAAGCGGCAAAAAATAACGTGAAAATCAAGGTAGGATTCAATCATCGCTTTCATCCGGCAGTATGGCGGGCGAAAGAGTTGGTTGAACAAGGCGCTATAGGCCGCCTCATGTTCGTGCGCGGTCGTTATGGCCATGGAGGACGCGTAGGTTATGAAAAAGAATGGCGTTTCCGCAAAGAAATGTCCGGCGGAGGCGAATTATTGGATCAGGGAAGTCACCTAATAGATTTGTCCCGATGGTTTCTCGGGGAATTCACGACGGTTTACGGTGTATTGCCGCGCTGTTACTGGACTGGAGAAGTCGAAGATAATTGCTTTCTGACGTTACAGACGAACGACGGCCAGGTCGCGCAGTTGCACGCCACCTGGACCGAATGGAAAAATACTTTTTGTTTTGAAATTTATGGGAAAACTGGTAAATTGCAAATCGATGGCCTTGGTGGAAGTTATGGTCTAGAGCAACTAAGCTTTTATGAAATGTTGCCGCAAATGGGACCTCCGAAAACCACCATTTGGCAGTATCCGTTTTCGGATACTTCCTGGAGTCGTGAAATAGAGGAGTTATTGTCGTCAATTTCCGAAGATCGGCCGCCTGTTGGAGACATAAACGATGCCATCGCCAATCTACGCCTGGTGGACGAACTTTATAAACAGAAATTAGGAGCGCAATAAACATGATGATATCTCGCAGTCCGTTACGTATCACATTAGGCGGCGGCGGTACTGATTTACCATCGTATTATCGGGAGCACGAAGGATTTTTAATCGCCGGAGCAATTGATAAATACGTATATGTTACCGTAATGCGTCCTTTTGACAAAGGAATTTATTTAAAATATTCAGAACTTGAGCATGTCGAGCGGGTAGAACAAGTGCGACACAAAATCATTCGCGAAGCTCTTCTTATGCAAAATTTGCGAACTCCTCAAATAGAAATAACTACGTTAGCGGATATTCCTGCCGGAACTGGTTTAGGCTCTTCCGGCAGTTTTACTACGGCCTTGATAAAGGCGTTATACGCGCATAGGCGACAATTAATTTCTCCAAAGGAACTGGCCGAACTGGCATGTCATATAGAAATAGATCTACTCGGAGAACCGATAGGCAAGCAAGATCAGTATATAGCCGCCTATGGAGGATTGACGTGTTTGACGTTTCATCGGGACGATACAGTTTCGGTTGAATCTCTTAACATACCAGTTCAAACAATTTTCGATCTTGAAGATAAATTACTTATGTTTTTTACGGGCTTTTCCCGTAGCGCCGGAAGCGTGTTGAAGGATCAACACGTCCGTTCTGAGCAAAATAATCGAGAAATGATTGATAATCTACATTATGTAAAACAGTTAGGGTGTCAATGCAGAAAAGCTCTGGAAGATAGCGATTTGCTGAAATTTGGCAGATTAATGCACGAACATTGGGAACATAAAAAAATGCGCTCACCCAATATGAGCAATTCGAAAATCAACAAATGGTATAATTTAGCAATGGCTAACGGAGCTGTCGGAGGAAAATTAGTTGGTGCCGGAGGCGGAGGCTTCCTATTGTTTTTGTCGGAAGATAAGGCGAGACTACGTAGCGCAATGAATCAAGTCGGCCTGGAAGAAGTGCGTTTTCGATTTGATTTCAACGGCACATTATCTAGTTCTCGATTTTTTTAATGGCGCGGATTATAAACATAAAAATGCCTCATTTTTTTACTATGGGTAACTATATTTTTTATTATCGAATTCATAAAGATGCTGGCTTATGAGCGACTTATTAAAAATAGAATCAAAAAAGCTTGAGTCTGGACATATAAAACATGGTTTTTTCGGCAGAAATGGGGGCGTGAGTTTTGGCGTTTTTTCGTCGCTCAATTGTAGCAAATTCGTTGGAGATGATGAGAAAAACGTCGTAGCAAATTTAAATATAGCAAAACGCGCGCTGAATGCTTCAAAACTTATTACGCTAAAGCAAGCACACGGTAATTAGTGCATACAAGTCGACTCAAAAACTGAATCTAATATTGAGGCTGACGCAATAGTAACGGCTACGTCAGATATAGCAATAGGAATATTAACGGCAGATTGCGCTCCAATTTTGTTTTTCGATAGAAAAAACAAAATTATTGGAGCTGCGCATGCAGGGTGGAGGGGAGCTCTATCTAATATCGTAGACTCCACGGTTGGGCAAATGATTAAACATGGCGGAGAACGTGAAAATATAATAGCCGCAATAGGACCGTGCATTTTGAAACACAGTTATGAAGTCAGCAAAGATTTTAGGCAGAATTTCGACGAAGAATCCGATTGTTTTTGTAAAGTGCACTCTAAATTATACTTTGATCTTCCAAGGTATTGCAAACGTAAATTGTTAATGGCAGGATTATCAGAGGAAAATATTGATATTTTAGAGATAGATACTTATGCAAATTTCGATAAATATTTTAGTCATCGATACGCTATTAAAAATACCAATGGCGTTGGTGGTAGAAATATCTCTGTAATTTGTTTATGAAAGCGTTGATATGGAAATAATTTATACGAGAAATTCTAAAGAACTGGCAAAGTCTGTAGCTAAAGAGATGTCGCTTTCCGCTTTTCCAACAAATGTGCGACGTTTTAATAACGATGAAATCAGCGTTTCCCTATCAAAA
>JAISYW010000011.1 GCA_031269645.1 Holosporaceae bacterium | reverse complement strand
GTTTTTGGTGTCAAAAACAGAAAAGCGTTGCGCCATTAGAGGTTTGATGCTAAATTCCTTGCAGTAGACCGTTGCATAATGAGGTTTTTTTGCAAGAACAAGGAAAAGCGTTGCATAGGAGCGTAATATGTTTGCTGTACATGAGGGGCCGATCCGTAGATCGACGAAGCCAATTGCGAAAAAAAACCATTATGCCGCAGCCTCTGTATCTCTAATATGCCCGTGTGGCGGAATGGTAGACGCTACAGACTTAAAATCTGTTGTTCTTTTGGGCGTGTGGGTTCGAGTCCCTCCACGGGCACCATCTAAAATGGAGTTGACGCAGAATTATCTTTGATAGTAATTTTACATGGGCAGTTTTTGAGGTATTTTATCAAAAACATATCTCGAGATATCCAAAATGTATTTTTGGACGATGTAACTGTGATTATGTTTCCATCCGATATTGAAGGGTAATTATCTTTGGTGTCTATCACAAAGGCGACAATATCCATCTGAGGATTTTTTAACTCGCTGATGGAAATTGTAGGAGCGGTAATCGGACTACAGAAATATCCTGCAGATCCAAGTGAACTTGTTTCATATATATTTGAAAAATTGCTTGTTAAAGAAACTTCCACAATGTATATCAATGGCTGAAGATTCCCATCCAGCGCTGATTTCGCAGATATTCCCAAAGTGTTGAATGGCACGTAGCCGATGGAAACCGAATCTGTACTTTCATCGCCGCCATTATCTTTAGACGGTTTTGGCAAACGGTTATTGTTGGCTAAATATGAGGCAAGTGCGGCGACTACTGTGTCAATATTATTTTTTGTGACTTGGGCACGCATTATCCGATTGGCAGTGATTGTTTTTGTGATAAAAAATCCAGAAATTAAGCCAATAATCGATATGGCTATTGATATTTCTAAAAGAAAAGATCCGCGTTGATCACCAAATTCTGAACATAATAACGCAATCTTTGTTTTTATTTTTGAGATTATATTCTGAACCAATAAAACACTCTCCCGATGCAGATACAGATTTAATTGCTTGAATTTCTCCGGTTGTCGGATTGCCGGTATCGTTATTTTTATCTATAAAATAAGCGTCGCTCGGAGATAAAACGCCAATAAAATTTTGATTATCGCTTGTTTCCCTGCATAAAATTATCCAAGAGCCTGGTCGTCCTGGAATATTAGACGATACAGTATAATACCCTCCCATTTTGCTAGTTGGATAACCATTTACGAGTTCTATGCAGATCAAATCTGACGCAACCAAATGCTGCCAAAATCGTTTAGCGTCGTCCAGTGACGAAATGGATCCTTTTCCCGGGCCGTTTGTTAATGAATCGTTAATCATTTCGCGAGCTTTGGAGAAATCGCCGGGCAAGGCCCCGTATTTGTCAACAAAGCCCTGAACAGCAACTTTAAAAACATTCACTTGTTCTGGAACTGAACGTAATTTTGCAGAATTAATCAATTCTTTTCCCTTCAGAGTGAAACTAGCAATTAAACCAATCACAACAACGGCAATTGCTACCTCTATTAACGAAAAACCATAATTTTGACGTATAAAATTCTTCATTTGTTAAACCTCAGCGGACGCGGATCGTTTGCGAAAGTATTGTAGATTTTCTTATCTGCATTGTGATGTATTTTGCTTTTTTTACGTATTATGGTTGCCTTTAAAAATATGACAAGTTCGGTAACATCCGTTGTTTTACTGTTAGAGCCGGCAATAAGATCTAGTTCGCTTAATTCTGGCAAACCATCGCGATTGTTACGAGATTTTTCGTGCATTAGCCCTCCCATAACGACTATTTGTCCAGAATTTAGTTTTACTACAGAGTCTAATTCTCTAACGTCGACTATTGGAAATTCTTGTGACTGAATTTGCGGCGTATTAACTGTTGAAGATGTATTTTGCGTTCCAGACGAAGTATTATAAAAAAACGGAACTTTCTTGTATTCCACAATCCTCGAAATCGTCGGACGTAAATTTAATAAAATAGTATTATTTTTCTTATCAATAGCCGGCTGAACAGACATAACTAATCCTATAGGAATAGTATGAATGGTGGTAGAAAGAAAATCCGTGCTACGATTATCAGACATGGTGGCATATTGTCTTTGAAGTTCCGGGACGTAAATTACTTCGTTTTTTGCAACTTTCAAAATGGCGCATTGATTATTTAAAACAGTAATACGCGGACTAGAAAGAGTTTTTACTGCTCCAAATTTTTCAATTAAACCGGAAACGACGTTTAAATTTTCTCTATTTACGCCTGCCGTGAACAAACCTGTCGAATCGGTAAATTCTTTTTTAATTAGAACATTTTTGCGTAAAATATTCCAATTGATACCGCTCCTGTATTCGTCGTTTAAATTAACTTCTAGAATTTTGGCTTCTATTAAAACTTGAGATTCAGTTGCGTCTTTAAGCGCGCGCAGATACTTTTGAATTTCATCATGCTTGCTTTGTGTCGTACGTACAGTCACTAATCCGCCTTGTTTGTGCATAGATACAGACGAACCGTCTTTTTCCCCAGTGATTGCGTTTAGTGCCGTTTCTAACTCCTGCCAGAAATCATTTTTTGTTTTGCCTTCCACAAAGCTATTGGATCCATTATTCGTTGCGCTTGAATGCGTCGCCGTTCCATCGCTTTTGGTTCCAACCGATTGATTCGAGAAAATGTCTGTTGATATGGAAACAGAACTCTGCATATCGCGCTGAATATTCAAGAATTGTACGTTATATGTCTTTAGCGTTGGAGAATCATATTCTATTCTCACAGAATTTCCGTTAATGGAGTATTTTAGGTCCGCGCCGCAGCAAATATCTTTTAAAATATCTAAAAACGGACGATTTTTTGCATTAAAAGATATGCTTCCTTCAACTTCCTGTACTATAAAAATGTTTACTCCCGCTAAATTGGCCATTTGCGTCAATACTTCGCGCATTTTCATATTTTCGTTTACGGATATTGAGATCGGCTTATAAAAATTTTCATGAATTACAGAATCTTGATCAATTTCATTGTCGAAAATTTCGTCCACTTCTAAATCAGTTATAAAATCGTCCACCGGAGCCGATAAAATTTTGAAAGCGTCTTTATTCAAATTTTTTTGTTGAGGGGTTCTTGCATCGTCAACGCTTGCGCATCCGACTAGCGTGCAGAAACATAAAATCCAAAGCTTAGACACAAAACAGCCCACAATAAATATAAAAATTAGTTAAAATTAATATAATTAGATAGATAAAAATTGTATAGGGCAAATATTAATTATTTAACGTAGGAAGCATGCCGGCATTAACATTTAACATGCAATTTTCTATTAACTCTAATTCTAATAATCCGGCGAGCCATAATTAATACGAGAATCGTGCTGACAGTCATAAAAACGGAAGCCATAACGGCAGTTGTGCTTTCATGGAATTTTACGCTCGCAGTTATACATAGGGACATAATTAAATTTCTGAAAACAATCACCGTCGAAGCGCCAACGGATGCGGCATGAGCGGCAGATTGTAAAGCTTTTAATACGGATACCGGCACCAAAAAAGCACTGCCCATGCACTGTATGCTCATTAAAAACAACAAACTATTTGGCGTCCATGGAACATGTTTCACTATTAGTAAGGTTATATGAATTCCAAAAAGTATATAAATTGCTACGCCCACTCTTTTGGAAATTTTTAGTCCAAAATGTTTGAGAATTTTTCGATACGCAAATGTAGCCAACACATAAAATATTAGAGGAGCTGCGGAAAATATAGCGATATCAATGGCGTCATTACCCCAAAATTCCGAACATATGAAAGGACAACTGGTAGCGAAAATCATATATCCTCCGGCAAACAAGCCAGGAATTAAAGCATATATTGTAAAGGAAGAATTCTTTAATACGGCTTTATAATCGCAAAAAAATTTCGATACCGAAAAATGTTTCTTCGATTTTTTAGCGATCTGCTCCGCATAGATCCAAAAAAACGCTATTCCGAGCAATTGAGATATCAGTAAAAGTAGAAACGACAACCTCCAACTCCATATTTCTGCAAAAACAGTTCCCGCAAATGGAGACAAAATCCAGGCGATTGGTTGATATAGTTCTAAAATACCAACAACGCTGCCTTTTTCTTCGTTATTAAACATTCCATTGATGATACTTAATGATACGACATATACAACGCTTGATCCGAGGGCCTGTAGGAAGCGCATCATGATAAATATCTCGATAGAATTTGAGATGAAGCATCCAAAGTGCCCCAAGACTGACATTGAGAGAGCTGGCAAAATAATATTATTGCCTCGCAGATCTATTAAAGGACCGCATAAAATACGTCCAACAAATTCTCCAATTAAATAGGCGACTATTGTCATCTGCATTAGAGCGTTAGTCGTTTCTAAATCCAAGGCCATTTGTTTTAAATTTGGAATGTATATACTGACGGCGGCAGATGATATAACATTCATAAACAATAGGAAAAAAACTAGTTTTCTATGGGATAATTTGCCATTTTTTCCCAAAATAAAAGCTTTTATTACGTCCCTAAAGTTTTTCATATCAATTCTCTTGAAACGCAATAGTATATATGGAAAAGATATAATTAAGTACTAAATTTTACATCTTTTCCGTTTTTAGGGAGAAAAATATGAAAAATCAGAATTGCGCGAGGAAGGTTGTAGCGTTTGACAAAACGCGTCAATCTTCTAATCAACGGCGGATGGATCCTAAAAGATTTCCGCGCCGCCGAGCGGTGTTGGTAGGGGAGCGGGATGAACATGAAAACTGTTTTTTTATACTTGATTATCAAAGCTATCGTTTTGATTTTTAATTTCGATAAATTCATTTGCCTCGGTTGTGCAAATTTTTGGAATTCTAAAGATAAATTTGGATCCTATGCCAAGCTCGCTTTCTGCCGAGACAAAGCCTCCCAAAAGTTCGGCATATTTCTTAGTAATGGATAGTCCGAGTCCCATTCCTGAATTTCTCGAATCGTTATTTTCTTGGAAAGGATCGAAAATTTTATCTATTTTCTCGGGAGCAATTCCTAATCCGGTGTCTATCACCGCAAACTCTATAAAATCGACTCCTTCTTTTACGAATGACGAAACTCTCAACGTTACTTTTCCGAACTCTGTAAATTTTGCGGCGTTACTCAATAAGTTTAAAAGACATTGTCTCAGTTTGGTCGCATCCGTATACATACTTTCGACGTCTTTTGCGTATTCTACAAAAAGAGAATTGTTATTGTTAGTTATAAGTGGCATTGTGATGCTTTCGACATCTTTAACAAGACTGCGAATATTGATATTTTCGAAAAAAAGCATAGTTTTGCCGGCTTCTATTTTGGAAAGATCTAATATTTCTTCCACAAGAGATAGTAAGTGCTTTGCCGAGCTAGTAATTTTGCTCAAATCGTCGGCGGAAACCGTATCTTTTCTATCTAGAGCTTCTTCATATAAGATTTCGCTATAGCCGATAATGGCGTTAATTGGCGTTTTTAATTCGTTACTTGCATTGGTTAAAAATTTGCTTTTTGCGTTATTGGCGTTGTCTGCAATTGCTTTGGCTTTTTCCAATAGCGAATTAGATTCTTCTAATTCCTTAGCTTTTGCGTCTAAATCAGCCGTTCTTTCAGCTATCTGTTTTTCAAGAAGCTCGGCGTTATTGGCTAACTTTTTTTCTATTTCTTTACGACTATTTATGTCTAAAACCGCCAATACGATGTGCTTTTCCTCATTTATATCAATTGGGCAAGCCGAGCATATGGCCCAAAAACTAGCGCCTCCGAAGCTCTGTAGTAAAACTTCATAATTTAAAACCTGTATATTAGAAGAAATTGCGCTTAAAATGTAATTCTTGTCGTCTTCGTATATAAAAAGATTCCACATATTGGTATTTTCGGCCTCTTCTTTCGCTATTCGGAGAGATATGATTGCAGACATATTAATTCTTGCAATTTTCCCATCCGATGCGCGGAACATTACGGTTGCCGATGGAGTAGAATCAGAAATTATATTCGCAATTTCTAGCTGGTCTACCGCATGATTATAGAATTTCGAAATAATTAGGCATATGAGCAAGCAAATTATCGACATGATAGTGATCAACGTAGGTATTTTATTGAAAATACTATTGGAAATTACCGTTGAAGCTAAATCATCTATCGCAAGAACAATATAAAACTTACTGCCCGTCATTTTTTCGGGTAAATTAATTTCATTTTTGAAAACTCTGAAGTTTAAAGATTCTATATTTATATCGGATAGGCCTTCAGGTATTTCGTTAATTTTCTCTACCAGATGCATTCCTAAAGCTGCAACGTGTTTGGCGCTATGCGCTTCTGGCGGAAGGGAATTTAGCGAAACGTAACGTCGGCAGTTTTGGGAGATAATATAAAACATTCTAGGAAATGATCCTTCCTCTAGTTCGTTCATATATTTTTCGTATTGAGCCCATTTTTCAATAATTTCGAAATAGAAGTTTATCGCTTTTCCTTCGGCCATTACTTTTTGCAACGTAAGATACTTAATTACGATCGAATTATCTTCTTTTTGCTCTATTTCGTATTTAATACTATCTTCCCGATTTTGAACTTTATTTTCTTCGACCAAGTTAGATGTATCTTCTTCTGAGCTGCTAGCTAAAAATCTACCATTTTCGTTATACATAGTTATTGAAACGACATTTTTATTTCGAGCGATTAACGATTTTAATGCTTTGGTTACGGATTTTTGATCGTTTAAATCAGATAATTGAATTTCCGATATGAATCTATAAATATCAGTTTTAGTATTTTCAAATTGCGACCCTATATATTTGGATAGGTTTATTCCTTCCGTGTGTATAAAATTATCTGTGCATTTAATTACGTCGCTTTTTGAGCTGCTTTTTATGTAATTAATTCCAATAATCAATGGAAGTATCAGCGATATCCAAAGCAAACTCGTTATTTTTGCTATGGCCATAATTTTCTTCAACATTGGTCACCTTAACTGGAATTGTTTTCAATCGTATATGATGAAGGTTACTATTTTGTAAAAATTATAAAAAATCTAGTGAAAAACTATGAAACAAGATAATATATCGAAGATATCTATAATCGTATTATGAACGCCATAAAAACATTAAATTACAAACTGATTTTGTATTTGGAGGTTTTGTGAAAGTGATAATATGTTCTGGCGGAACTGGTGGTCACATGTTTCCGGCCTGCGCTTTATTTAAATCGATGCGCCGCAAAGGGTTTGATGTAAGTATGATAACGGATGGTCGCGGCAATGCTTTTTGCGGCGATATTTCAGAAAAAACAGTATTAAATACGGTACGTTTTTCTTATAAAAAACTATTTAGCGTTGTTTTTCATTTTATATCTATATTTTTGAAATTTTTTGGAATGTGGGTTGCGAATTGTCCTGATGTAATTATAGGGTTTGGCGGAATTCTTACGTTTGTACCGATAATAGTTGCGAAATTGTTTGGAGCAAAAGTTGTTATATATGAGCAAAATGCTATTATTGGGAAAGCAAATAAACTTCTTCAAAAAGTCGCAGATTTAAAGCTATCGACTTTTAAGCTAAACGAAAATTGGTTGGAAATAGCAGCGCCTGTGCGTGAAGAATTTTTAAAAAGTCATCCATACAAATGCGATAAAAATATAAAAATCCTCGTTATGGGAGGGAGCCAAGGCGCTCTTTCGTTTGCCAAAATTATTCCGGAGGCAATGGCGCTAATGAGCCCAAAAGAACGAAATAAAATCGAAATAATACAACAGGTAGATAGAAAGAATATTCAAAAACTATCCGAATATTATCGCTCGCTTGAGATTAAGGCTATTTTGAAAATCTTTATAGACAACATGGCTGAGATCATGAATGAAGCTCAGTTAGTTATTTGTAGATCTGGAGCGTCCACGTTATCTGAATTAGCTGCTATTGGTCGTCCGGCGGTTTTGATTCCGTATCCAGAATCGTCTGGAAATCACCAACTTTATAATGCTATGTATTACCAAAATAAAAAAGCCGCCTGGGTTTTGGAAGAAAAACAAAATATTGCAGATGAATTGACATGTTTAATTCGGCAGATTTTGCAAAACAGGGAATTGCTAAAAGTCGCAGCATCAAATATGATCAATGACTCGGTTAAAGGCGCGACTGATAACTTTATAAAATTAATTGGCGGAATTATGAGCAGCAAACGCGGAGAAAACATCAAGTGAACAAATTTCCAATCAGTGTAGGAGTCATTCATTTTGTTGGTATTGGTGGGATAGGCATGAGTGGGATAGCGGATGTTTTAGTTAATATGGGATACCAAGTAAGGGGTAGCGATTTAAAAGAAAATGCTATGACTGCGAGACTTGTTAGAAAAGGCGTGTCCATAGCTATAGAACATAAACCTGAAAATGTTCATGGAGCATCGGTCGTGGTCATGTCTTCTGCAATCTCAAAGGATAACCCGGAAATACTTGAAGCGAGGAAATTGAAAATTCCAGTCGTTAAAAGAGCCGAAATGCTGGCTGAGCTTATGAAAATGAAAAGCTCTATTGCAGTAGCGGGAACTCATGGCAAAACAACTACAACTTCGCTGATTGCCGCCATATTGGAGCAGGCAAATTTAGATCCTACAGTAATAAATGGCGGAGTTATAAATGCGTATAACAGTAATGCGCGACTTGGGACAAGCGACTGGATTGTTGTTGAAGCAGACGAATCTGACGGCTCTTTTACAAAATTAATGTCAACGATTGCGGTAGTTACAAATATAGATCTTGATCATATAGATAATTTCAAAGATTTTTCAGAATTAAGCGGGTTATTCGCACAGTTTGTAGAAAACATTCCATTTTATGGGGTTGCAGTTTTATGCGTTGATCATCCAGAAGTAGAGAGACTTGCCAACAATCTGGTGGATCGTAGATTTATTACATATGGACTGTCGTCAAATGCTGATATTTCTTGCGAAAATATAATTCTTTCTGACCGAGGAGCGGAATTTGACGTCATATTCTCGAAAAATATCATTGATAAGTATAATATTGTTGATCTGAATTCGTGGAAAAAACTAAATTTAAGTATGTTTGGAGAGCATAACGTACAAAACGCCCTAGCAGCGATTTCAATCGGACTAGAATTGGGGATTTCCGAAGAAAATATACGAGTAGTTTTGGGATCGTTTATGGGAGTCAAAAGAAGGTTTACTAAAATCGCGAATATTAATGGAATACAAATAATTGACGATTATGCTCATCATCCAGTTGAGGTTTCCGCAGCGCTCAAGGCTGCAAGGCATTCTTGTTCCGGAAAAATATACGCTATTATGCAACCTCATAGGTATACCCGTCTACATAATTTTTTGGACGATTTTGCCGAAGCGCTTGAATTAAGCGATTATGTTTTTGTTGTGCCGATATATTCTGCGGGAGAAAGTTATAACGGCGTAGATCATTTTACATTATTAAAACGCATCAACGAAAATGCTGTTGTTCAGGCAGATTTTGCACAAAATCTAGTTACATTGGTTGATAAAATTAATGACATGTTGCAGAGCAGAGATTTTGTTATATTTCTCGGCGCCGGTGACATAACCAGCTGGGCGCACAATTTTGCCGACGTTTTCGTATCTAAAGGAGGTGGCTAAATGTCTATCCTTAACGAATTACCGTCAGTGATGGGTGTACTGCAAGAAAAAGCTAACCTTAGCCAAAGATCTTGGATTGGCGTTGGCGGGCCAGCGGAAATTCTTTTTATACCAAAAGATATGGACGATTTACTTACCTTTTTGAGAAATTTACCAGCAGGACACCATATTACTATTCTCGGAGCCATGTCTAATGTCTTAGTTCGTAGTGGAGGCATTAGCGGCATTGTTATAATATTGGAAGATTGGTTTAAAAAAATATTTGTTGAAGATAATGTTCTAGAAACTGGGGCGGCTGTGCGTTGCGCAGAGCTGTCAACAACCGCCATGGATCACGAACTTGGCGGCTTTGAATTTTTAGTCGGAATACCTGGTACTATTGGTGGTGCAATCAAAATGAATGCCGGTTGTTATGGGTATGATCTATCTAATATTTTTATGGAGTGCGAGGCGGTGACTGTTTCGGGGCAAATCAAATGGTTGAAAAATAGCGATATAAAGTTTGGATATAGAGATTCTACAGTTCCTGATGATTTAATTATAACACGCGCTTGGTTTAGAGGAATTCCCAATGTAGATTATTCAATTCCTAAAAAAACAAACGAATTTTTACTCAAGCGAAAAGCTAATCAACCGATAAATAAAAGATCATGCGGTTCGGCTTTTAAAAATCCAGACACAAAAAAAGCTTGGGAATTAATCGATGCCGCAGGATGTCGAGGAATGAGAATAGGGGGCGCTATGATTTCAGATAAACACTGTAATTTTATAATAAATGAAGATCATGCTACTGCAGAAGATATAGAAAATCTCGGCGAGAAGGTTATTCAAAAAGTATTAGACAGTTCAGGTATACATTTAGAATGGGAAATAATACGTTTAGGTAATAAATAACACTGAATTCTATGATTCTTAGCTGGCTAAACTAATGTAAAATTGCGGAAAAATCGTGCGAATACTAACGTCTCTGTTGAAAAATAACTTTTTCCTCCTAGTTGTATTTATCAGTTTAATTTCAGGAACGATATATTTCAATATAGATAGAATTAAAAAAGCGAAAATTAGTCATTTTTGCATCGAGAAAATAGAATTTGATGGTAATGAGCATGTTCCAGACGTACTTTTGCTCAAAACTTCAGGATTGCGCTATAAAGGCAATATTTTTAATCAGTCATTAGATGTCGTTAAAAAAAAGTTAGAGCATATTTCGTGGATTCATTCGGTTGCGATACGAAGAAAACTACCTGACACAATATACATAACAGTTTCTGAAAGAACTCCAATCGCGATACTGCAATCAAAGCACAAATTATACTTAGTGGACACAAACGGAAAAATACTAGAAAATGATGGAATTGGAGATTTTAGCAATCTGCCAATAGTAATCGGAAAAGGGGCTGAAAAAGAAGCTTCTCAATTATTGTGCTGCCTGGATAAATTTCCTAAAATACAAAAACAAATCGTTTTTGCCGTTAGAATCGGGGGAAGAC
>JAISYW010000001.1 GCA_031269645.1 Holosporaceae bacterium | reverse complement strand
CTTCCACCTGCTCAAAAAATCCAACTTCTCAGCATGATCTGGTATATATCACATGTGGAATTTGTTGATTTATATGGAAATCTTACATAAAAGATTCTGCAGCCGGCTGTAGCGGCAATCCAGGCATAGTATTAATATCTCCAGCATAAATTACGATAAAACCAGCTCCATCCATTATTTTTGCGTCATTGATTTTTATTTCAAAATTTTCTGGAGCTCCAAGTAAGTTTTTGTCATCGCTGAAAGAATACTGCGTTTTTGCCATACACACTGGATAATGCCTCACACCAGCATTTTTTTCTGCATCTTGTAGGATTTTTTTTGCTTTCTGTGAATATAGCACGCCAGAAGCGCCATAGATCTCATTTGCAAGTTTATAGATTTTTTCAAATACCGAATCATCTCGGCTATATAATGGATTAAAATTGTACGACTCTGATTGCATGGTTTTTATTACAATTTTAGCGAGATCAACAGCCCCTTTGGCCCCAATCCCCCAAGCATTTGTTTCCGCAAAATTAACTCCCATTTCTTCGCATCTATGCTTTACGTATTCTATTTCTTCTTTAGAATCGCTTGCGAATACATTTAATGCCACCACAACAGGTAAATTATATCGCTTCATATTTGCTATATGTTTTTTTAGATTAGCAAAGCCAGACGAAAGTTCTTCGATTGCGTTTTTTTTGCTGGCAGAGTGTAATTTAATTGCGCGAATAGTTACTACTATCACAGTAATATCTGGATATTTTCCAAGAATTGGGCATTTTATATTTAAAAATTTTTCCGCTCCTAAATCAGCTCCAAAGCCAGCTTCTGTAACAGTGTAATCTGCTAATTTCAAAGCATATTTGGTAGCTATGATGCTATTGCATCCATGCGCTATATTTGCAAACGGGCCTCCATGAACTAGCGCTGGTGTTCCTTCCAAAGTTTGTACTAGATTAGGGTGAATAGCACTTTTTAATAGTGTTACGATCGCGCCAGTAACTTTTAATTGATTACATCTGATTGCATTTCCGTCGGTATCATATCCAACAATTATCTTATCGATGCGTTGCGATAAATCTTGTAAATCGTGAGATAAGCAAAGAATTGCCATAATTTCCGATGAGACTGTAATATCAAAACCGCTTTCTCTCACGATGCCGTTAGTTGTCTTTCCTAGTCCTATGACCACATTTCTCAATGATCTATCGTTTAAATCTAACACCCTTCTCCAAGTTATCCGTTTTAAATCGAAATTCAATTTATTCCCATAGTAAATATGATTATCAATGATTGCTGACAATAAATTGTGCGCCGATGTAATTGCGTGAAGATCGCCGTTAAAATGCAGGTTAATGTCCTCTGCTGGAACGATTTGTGACTTTCCTCCTCCGGTAGCTCCGCCCTTCATCCCGAAACATGGCCCCATAGATGGTTCTCGCAAAGCAAGACACGTCTTATATCCAAGAAATGCCAAGGCATCTGCCAAGCCGATACTCGTTGTAGTTTTCCCTTCTCCGGCTATTGTTGGATTGATAGATGTTACTAAAATTAATTTCCCGTTATTTGATTCTTTTATGGTATCCCAGATATCAGCAAGTATCTTAGCCTTGTATTTTCCATACAATTCTAGATAATCACTGTTTACTGATAATTTTTTCGCTATTTGCTGTATATTCTTGATATTGTCCACATTTTTTATGCCATTCATATGTGTATTCCACGTTGTTTGAGATAGAATCGACAAGCTCACATTACACTGATGGTAGAGCGAATGGTCTGCTTTACGAATTTATTCTCTGTTTTCAGTTTACAGTTTACAGTTTCTTAGAGATATTACAAGCAGTTATTATTTTCCAAGCCGATTCTGGAACAGTCGCTACTCCGATCAAAATAACGGAAACATCAGACTTTAATTTTAATAATCTTTGGTAATGTCCTGAATTATTTGCATATAAATTATAATTAACCATGTTCGTTTATTAGTTTTTGCCAATTTTTGACTCCCGAGTCCGAGGCGTTCCAAGTCGCAAAAAATTAACTCTGAACATGGTCATCTGGTAAAAAAAGAAAAGACATACGCGCAAAAATACCATATTTTGCGACGAAATCAGCCGAATATCAACAACATCGCCCGGCAAAGACAGTCGTATTCATGATTCTCGACAGCTCCGAAAACATCCTCCGATGGAACACATTCCTCAGGAAGTTGCTCTCTGGATGGACAAAGCTTATGCGAGAAATATCGCAAAAAATGCCAATATTGTCATGATTGCGCATAAAAAAACCACGAAAGGGAGCAGCTACAGATGCTTAAAAGGCTGAAAACCGAGTGAATCTCGCACGGAGAAGTTTAGATTCCAGCCCTTTTGGCATCACTGAGTTTATGTGTCAATTTCCATATCAACTTTTAGTGTCGCTAACAAGGCTTCGTACTCCTTAATTTTCCCCACGACGTCTTTGCAGCCAAATTCCTTCTGTATGGGCAGCAGCGTTAGTACAAGTTTCAAACAGTTCAATGCTGTCGACTGAACCACATTTTTAGTCTGTGTTACCAGGCTCAAGAAATCAACTAATTCTCCCACACCTCTGCCAGTAAGCAGCATAATTTCGCCCGTCGATTCACTATCAGTCATCTCTGTATCTCGTCTCGCCGTCATGCTTTCCACAAGTTCATACACCTCAAATGTCCGAAACCTCGAACACAAATCATCTCTCTTGGTGCAAGCGGTGAGCACCATTTTTCCCACAACCTTGCTCTGATCTACATACAGCTTCGCCAAAGGATTGGAGCAAGCATCCCAGCCTGGCAATTCCGGTAGTTGTTTATGTCCTTCACCAAGACCATTCCGGATTGTGATCAGCAACTCACAGGAATTCTTAATTGTATTGAACCCGGACGTTATCATCTTCGCCAATTCCCCGGTACCCGCAGGAACAGTTATTTTCGAAGGTTCGGCGGGTTCCGCAGATGCGACTTTTCTGTCATGTTTGGGTTTTCTTGTTGTTGATGGCGGCGGAGGCGAAGAAGTCGCTGGCGAAGCACCTCCACGAGACAGGGTCATGCTTCCAGCAGGGCGCGCCTTCGGCTTCGCGGGTCCAGAAGCTGGTTCCTCATCGCTAGGTGCACGTGCTTCCCTCTCTTCACGAGTTTCCTTGTGCATTCGCCCATATTTTCCCT
>JAISYW010000079.1 GCA_031269645.1 Holosporaceae bacterium | reverse complement strand
TGATATTCATGTACAAGCAGGCTATTTGTGATTTTTCTATAATATCTTTGTATATCAAAAGACAATCCGACCTGTTGGGGAGCATATATGTCAATCGGCTTGCTGCACATTGCGCTTTGTCGCCGTCATTTATTGCAATAGCATACTTAAAAAGCAAATCGCATAATTTTTTATACTCTTCCGGGTATTCTTTCTTTTTTTCGTAATATTCGATAAAACTTAGTAGCGCCTCTTCGACTTGATTATGCAGTTCTGGTACGTTAATCGCACATTCCATACTCCTAAAAAAGTATTTGAAAAACAATTCTGAAAATTGCGGGTGTTTCTTTGCTTCTGATGAGAGGTATTTTACAGCTTCTATAAGCCCTTGCTCTTTTATTATTTGCCTCTCTCTTATTAGTACAGGGTCTTTCATGTTGATTTAGTTTAGTTTTTTTATTCTATTAATCCGTGCGCCCACATGATATATTCCGTGTTTGGCATGGCGACAAGTGCCATATAGTCTTTTTTAGGGTGCAGGTAAAATATTGTATTCTTTATCCCCCCGTCTTCTTCCTTGCAACAGGGGATTTCTTTGTTGCATGGTGGGTTTTTTTTAACGTGTTATTTTCTTTATTTAATTCTCTATTTTCTCTATGTACTTCTAATAATTCGTCTTTTAATTTTTGAATTTCAGTTGAAATATCACTATTATTAGTAGTAGTAGTTGCTTTTAACATATCACCTTCTTCTATTACTAACCATGATGGATTAACCATTGGAAAGTGTTTTAAGATTTTTATAATGACTTTCAATCCGATTTTTCTATTCCCAATCCAATTACTTGTTGTGTTAGTCTTCTCGCCAACAATCTTAGCAAAATCTTCGTTAGAATCGTTACATAAAATAGTTCTAATTTGTTTTATTCTTTCATGTATTTCCATATTCACAATTTTGTGTATATTTGTAAAAATTTTAATTCTTTATATTTTAATTCAAATTACTATGGATAATATAATTAACAAAACAGAAATCGCAAACATTATACATGTTATTTGCGATTTAGTCATTGCGGCAAGTACAACTAAAAATGAAGCCGCATTAAAATATTTACTTGGCGATGGCAATAGCATCAATGGAATTTCTGATGCGATGAGTATTGTAAAAGACTTAATCATAACATTAAAAAATAGCGATTAGAAATTGATAAATAGCATAAACACCTCCGAGCAAAGCAAAAATAGTGGTTGGCCAAAATAGGTAATACCTTAGCCTTGCCATTTTCGCATTATAGATATTCCCTTTTTCTATCATATCTTGTTTTATCTGTTGTTCATACAAGGAATTGTAATATCCGCATCGGAAATGCTGTTCCGTATCGTTTGTCCTTTCTCCACGAGAAGAATCCATATCTCCAAATCCCCATGTGCGAATACTGCCATGCGATTTAAGGAGTGTGAATATCCTGAAGTAGGTTTTTTCGTCTAACCCAGATTTTATCATACGGCTTTTTTCCACCACTCCGTCAGTTACTAATATTTTCAACCAATTATTTATAATTGGCAAATCATTTTCTTTCATATATTTTTTATTATCAATTATTTGTAATAATACATTCATTTCCAATAAATTAGTTATTTTGTTCATTCTCTCGTCTTTTTAACCAAAATTTTATAAAAATTTTCTCGCTAATTATCAACTACTTACTAATATTTTTCACATTTATGTGAAAAATATTTTTGTATTATCACAAATTTGTGTAATTTTGCATCATCAAAATTTGCGAACATGAAAAGAACAGTACAAAAAATACAACAAAATAACTGCACGCTTGCAAAACGTGTTGTTGAGGGCGCAAACCGAATCATGTTCGCAAAAACACCGGTTTGCGCTTTTATTTTGTTGATGCAAAGGTAAGGAATTGCGACGACAAATAAAATAGTTTCGCTGGAAAAGTGAAATAAATGACATTGGGATACTAAAAAACTAACAGAAAACATTACTACAATGAAAACATTAATAAGTTATTTTCCAAATCAAAATTACACCCCTCCGGGTGAGTATGAGAAAACGGCGCTCGACTTGCGCAAAGAGAAAGCAGATTTTCTCCTTCAGGCGATCGACGGGTCGCGCTACAGTATCTACGCAAAGACCTTTATGCTGCCTGACAGCCGGGGCGTTAAAAACTACAAAAACGGCAATTATGCCGTAACCAAGTGCGTACTCGAACAGTTGAAGAAACAATATACATGGGAGTGCGACTTCTAAAAATAACTATGACTAACGTCGAATTTTACATATTAGATACCGAGACCCGCTATCGTTTGCCGGACGGTACGGATGAGCGGCTGCGTGAAACCAGTTACGAGGTTATCCGGTACATGCTGGATAAAATCGAAAGTCTGTATCCGAAGGCATATTCCGCGCTCAATAAGGAATACAAGCAGCTAACCGCCATACCATCGTTGAAACGGTTTAATATTGTCAATCGTTTTTGTCGGTGCAATTTTGGCACTATTGACAATATTAGAGATATTGACGGTAAGGGGCGCTTTGTCTTCGAGTATGTGCCCTGTCCGCTGCGTGGTGAGTGCAGATTGGAGGGTGTGGTTTGCGCTCCTGAGTTTAACTCCAAAATATCCGACAGTGAAATGCGGGTGTTGGAGTTGCTTTACAGGGGCTTCGAGAAGGAGGAAATTGCAGAAAAGCTGCATCTGTCGATACACACTATAAACAATCATATCCGTAATGCATATACGCGGCTTGGCTTTCACGAAAAGGCGGAGTTCATAGATTACGCACATCGGAATAAAATCTTTAAGAACGAGTAAATATGGAACAACAACTGCTTATCGTTGAAAAAACGGCATTAAAAGAAGTTATTCAGGAAACTTTAGAGACCACCGTGTTGGATAGTTTTTGCAACAGATTCAGGGATATCATGTACAGTCCCGCAGATGTGGCAAAGATGTACAGGAAAAATAGAACTACTGTGATTGCATACATCAAAGCCGGGGCAATAGAGGCCGAGCAACGTAAAAAATACGGCGCATATCATATCCGATTAAGCGAAGCATTGCGACTCGATTTTGAAGAATTGAAAAAAAACTTAAAAAAAACTAAAATATCATGAAATCTTTACTTATTATTCTCAACTGGCTGCTTTCATTGTGCAGCCTTTGTATAGACACGGAGCGGTCGCCGATGTGGGCGGTACTGCTATGTCTGGTATGGTTTATTGTAAGTTGCTGGGCGACGCGGTACGCAAGCCCGGAAGACGCTAATCGTGGGCTTGCAAAAATGCG
>JAISYW010000019.1 GCA_031269645.1 Holosporaceae bacterium | reverse complement strand
ATTTCATAGTATCAAATAATATCTTTCTTATTATTTCACAAGTATTTTTTTAGAAAAATATAATTTTTCCCGATTAACAATATGCACAACTTATAAAATTGCAATAAAAAGCGTATGTCAAATACTCTCTCCAAAAACTTATTCAAAGCATTTAGCACTGTATTTCTGGATTAAATGGTAAGCGCATCAATTGAGGTTCATTTTTTGGGCTAATTGCTCGCTTGTTAAAACTCCATTATGCGCAGATTCTCCAAAATAAAAAGCCGGTACCATTCTAATACCACGTTTATTTTTCGCTTCCTGCAGATCCTTCATGAGCCCGGCCGAAATACTTGAATCTGCTATACATTTCTCAACTTGCGCTCTAGTGTATCCAGAATTAACAAAAATATCTCTCAAAAATTGCTTTGGATCTGAGGAACGCATCCATTCTTGCTGTTTGTTGAACATTTTCTGAGCCAGACTTTCTATTTTTTCAGTAGACTTTCCTCCAAAACACCGCACTATAATGGCGGATTCTAACGCTCCTGGATCGTCTATGTAAAATTTCAGACATACTTTTACGTGTCCTGTATCAACATATCTTTTCCTAAACTTTGGAAATTCTTTGTCATGAAATTCTCTGCAATGACCACAAGTAAAAGACATATATATGGTAACTTTATGAAGGGCGCTGCTTTTTCCAATAATTATTTCCGGTAATCTATAGTTTTCGGGAATATTCATCGCTCTCAATCCATCATCAAATGATTCTGCTTTTTGCGGCATACCTCTCTTTGCTTTTTTACAGTTTTTACATTCGCCATGGCGCGCTGAATGGCGAACGCTATTAGACGCTTGTTTGACTGCTTCTGCATTTGTTGATATGCTTGCAAAAAAGCAAACTAAGAAACTCAACAAATTATAGAACCTCATAAAAATTCTCTTCGGTAACGACAATTGCTTAAAACAATAAACATATATTTGTTTTAATTTATATAAAATAATCTAAGAAAAATCCACATACAAATTAGTAAGATAACGCAATTTTATGTTCATTTGAGATTTCTAAAGCAATATTTCTGCACTGCGATAATAGCAACCAAACTAACCAAACTTACGATTGCTCCATATAAAAAAACCGTCCTATCAGCAATTTCCCATAATTGCCCACATATACTAGAAGCAGCAAAATATGAAACACCGATGATGCAATAAAAAATTCCGATAGCAGTTCCTCGCAATTTTGCATCTATATTTTCGCCAATTAAAGACAAAAACAAACTTTGAATAGACGCTTGCTGCCCACACAAAACAAATATGATCAACAACATCCATATTGAAGCTGAATAAAATAACAGTACGTAAGATATAATAGAAAGCGCAACGCACAATTTTAGCATCAAAATTCTTCCACATTTGTCGGCCATCAATCCAACCGGATATGCAAATAAAATTTGTCCTATTCCAACAAATATCCCAGTTATACCTGCCAGTCTTGGCGAAATAATTTTACTAACTCTGAGAGACAGCAATGATTCTCCAAAATGACCCAATTCGTACAATCCAGCAAGCATAATAATAATCCAAAACTTTTTATTGAAAGATTGTAGATATTTTTTCTGAAACGGATTATCAAAAACGTTGGAATTTTTTTGAATTTTTCGTCCTTTTCCGATATTCATTAGCGCCAATATCGCCATTAACGCAGGAATTCCAGAGCTCCAAAATAAAAGTTTATAATCTCCGATATACGCCATAACGATGGAAATTACCGTTCCTAACAACGCGCCAATTGTTTTAAAAGATTTGAATAGGCCGAAAGATGAGGAAAGATGGTTTGTGCTACTTAATTCTGAAATGAAAACGTCTCGAGGACAAGCTTGAATTCCGTTTCCGAATCTTTCTACAATTTCTGCACATAAAATGCCACTTATGGAGTTGGCTATTGCAAACATTGGTTTAACAAGACAAAGAACCAAGCAACCGACAACTAACAATAGTTTTCTGTTACGCATGTAATCGCTTAATATTCCTGAAAATATGCGTATCAAATATGATAGAAATTCACAAAATCCATCGATTACCGCAATTTTAGAGTCAGTTATTTTTAATTCATATCTCATATATAACGCCAATTGCGAATATAACATTTGCGTTGATATGCTTAATAATGAACCATATACTGAAATTATCAGAATTTTTTTTGATATATTAAGTTTTTTAATAACATTTATCACTTCTTATTCAACATTTCTTTTGGGCATTCACATATAGCGGAAATATTTTCGATTCGACAGTTATATTATCAATAAAATCTAACAAATACTTCGCTTGTTTGAAATCAGTTACTTTATAAACGTTTACAATTTTGCTGTCGGAACAGTAACTGACTTCTTCTACCGCATCGCCAACCAATATGATATTGTTATTTAAAATTTTGCTTAACGCGTCGTATGCGGAAACTCCAATATCTAAATTTTGATCATAAATTTTATAGTAAACCTGACCTTTTTCGCTTTTAATAACTGCTACCATAGTTTCTGCGACATTTATATTATTACGCCGCATATATAACTTTTTTATCACATCAAAATAATCCACGCTTGCGGCCGGTATTTTTAAAGACAAAGCCAATCCTTTTGCAAAACTCTGAGCAGTACGAATTCCAGTAAAAGACCCTGGTCCCGAAGCCGTAATGATTCCGTTTACTTTTTTTAAGTTTATATTGTTTGATTTTATCAAATTTTCCGCAAGCCAAACTAAATTTGTTGGTGCATCCATATCTTCATCAATTTCATAAATATTGTTTTCGTATAAAATTGCAACAGAACAACGTTTTAAACAAGCGGTAATGGCGATCACATTTTTCATTTTATTACGGCCGTTAAGTTTTCTACGCACAATACAGCCGTTCCGCCTAAAATAGCGCGAGCTTTCTTGCCAAAGATCTCATATCTCCATCCGTGCAAACATTTAGCATCGCTTCCATTTGATAAATTTTCTAGATCTTTGACTGTCGCAATTAAAGATGACGCAATTTGCTCGTTCTTCGAACAAATCTCCAGAGCCGCTTTTAATAAATCAACAACCGCGCTCTTATCGTTTTGTATTTCGTTCATTTCTTGTAGATCTGGAATTGTTTCCGCAAAAATAAGAAAATCTCTTAGATTTTCATTTGCCGTACTCCTCCTAGAATTTTTTATATTATGAACGAAATTAACGCCTCTTCTACATATGGTTTTTAAAATATCATCCTTCACTATAGCCTCGGGAAGAGTATTTTTTTCCAGTGCTGTTTTTTTCCGCCATTCTATTAACTGATTAAAAACATACAGCCTTTTTTCATCTTGGGAATCATGGTAGAACTCGTTTTTCTCTTCATTTTCCACAAATTTTTGCAACTCATCGTCCAACCAATGCAATCTACCTAGCCTAGATAACTTGTTAGCTTGTTTTTCGTAAACCTTGCGCAAATATAAAACGTCATTCACCGAGTAGCGCAATTGCTGCGCTTTCAAAGGACGTTTCTCCCAATCGCTCATAGAGTAATTTTTTTTTATTTTTTTTTGCAGATACTTAAAAACTATAGATCGATAGCTAATATTCTCTTTTGTGCTCAAAAGCATTTCATATACCTGAGTATCATAAAAATTTTTTACGCGTATCCCGTAAAGCGACAGAATTTCTATATCTTGCTTCGCAGAATGAAATACTTTTTTAATTTTTTCATCCTCAAAGATGGAATTTAAAAAAGATATATCTATTGAAATTGGATCGATAACGTAAATCGCGTCGCGCGTCGCCAATTGTATCAAACATAGTAGAGGTTTATTTAAATTCTCGCGTATGAATTCTGTATCAACTGCAATAAATTGGCCTTCGTCAGGCGTTGCGCCAATTTCTTCGTATATTTTATTTACAAAATTTTCAGATTTACTATTAGAATCGATCAAAAGCATTTGCTTTTTATTCTATATTTATTCGACGAGAGAAGCAAAGTTTTATATTATTTCATTTGACGTTTGCAACTGAAGCGAACGAGGTAATGATTAAATGTTTTTATTTTCCATCTTCTTTTTTCTTTCTTTCTACCAGAGATGATTTCATGGTTCTATCATATTTGAATGGTTTTAATTTCGGACGACCGATTGCTGTCTTTTTTTCTTTATTCTTATCGGTTTTGGCGAGCAAAACGTCTTTGAGATATATAATTTCCGACATACCTTTATCCTTTCATTGCGCTTAGATTAAAATACTTTGGTTAAAATTACGTTTAATGCGCGAAAAAAATGAATAAAGAAATTTTAGTGGAAAATCAGACTGTATTTACACCCAAAGATTTTATGGAATTGGCCCTAGACGAGGCCCTAAATGCCAAAAAACGAGGATCCGTTCCGGTCGGAGCGATAATTGTTTCGGATCGCAAAATCATCTCGATGTCCGGCAATGAAATGATAAAAAAAACTGATCCAACGGCGCATGCTGAAATTTTAGCGATTCAAAAAGCGTGCCAAATCATGCGTTCCCGCATTTTAGAAAAGTGCGACATATATGTTACGCTCGAGCCATGCGCGATGTGCGCCCAAGCAATCTCGCTAGCAAGAATTCGTCGACTATATTTTGGTGCATACGACACAAAATACGGAGGAACAGAACACGGAGCCCGCATTTTCGATCACGCTCTACATAAAACGGAAGTAATAGGTGGCATTTTAGAGACACAATGCATGAAAATTTTACAAAATTTCTTTGCGCTTAAGAGAATTTAAAGTTTTTTTCATATAAATACTTTAAAAATGAGCTGTGTTTATGTATAAATGGTTACTATAATTTTACGGAGGAATAGTGCTCGTTTTCGTACGCGATAATAATGTCGATCATGCGCTTAGAGCTTTAAAGAAAAAGATGCAACGAGAAGGAATTTTTAGGGAAATGAAATTGCGTAGACATTTTGAAAAGCCGTCTGAGAAAAGAGCGCGAGAAATGTCCGAAGCGATTCGTCGCACCAGAAAGTTACTGAGAAAACGCCTAGAGCGCGAAGGTTATTGATTTATCCCAGAAGTTCGCTTGGTTGCGTTTTGTTTTTATCCATTTGAGATCACTTTGTTTTTTCAGTATTTTCAGTTGTTTCAGTATTTTCAGTTGTTTCAGTATTTTCAATTGTTTCAGTATTTTCAGTTGTTTCGGAGGTTTGCTGCTCGTTTGCGGAAACTGACGGCGCTGGAACCGGCTGCTTAGGGGCAACAAACTCCTCATCTATGATGCGATCCTGAGCATGAGCGAATTCTTTTATATCTGTCGCTATTTTATCTAAAACTGCAACCATTTCGGCTTCTGATTTGGCTGAATACGTTGCGTATCCGCATTCGCTTACGGTAGCGGTGGTATTATATTTTATAATGTAAACTCGCGAATTTGGAAAATCCGTTTTCAATTTAGCGCAAGCGTTTTTGGCGAGATTTTGCAACGCCACACTCGGAGATGTAATATTCATAGTCGACGCGACAGTTTGAGATGATTGATAACCATTGTTGGTCAAAGCGTAATTCACCGGCAGAGTGAATCCGCCAAAAACAAGAGATGCGTCGTTGTAGCCTATATTAAAGCTGATGGGATCAGTAGAGTGCTGAACGAAAACTCGATGCAATCCAGCAAAAGAATAGCTTCCTTTTCCAGAATAACTGGCGGGGTTCAACCATGTAATAGCGGGAGCTGTGCTAGAGTCTTTTTCCATGATATGCAAGAAAAAATCGCCTTTATTGTTTTCGGAAGTTGTGTCTGTGCGATAAAAATCATTATAACCGGAAGAACGAGACGCCGTCCAATAGTGCAGCAACGTATCCTGCCAGGAAACGTAGGAATGCCCCGAAAGTGTGCCGCTCGTGTTTATCCCGAAGGCGACTTTACCGTAGATTTTTGGTCTGCTGCTTTCCGATTGACTAAAGTCTACGACTCTCACGTTAGACAGTTTTTCGCCGATTATGTTGTTGTAGGTATATCTCATAAGTTTATTTGTGTTTATCATGGATGGGCTCGACAATATAACGTTTTGTGCATTAACGTTTATCGTAAAAGTTTTGCCGTCAGTACTGCGAGCTGCAACTTCATAAGACTTTGGATCAACTGTGCAAGACGTTCCGCTGTAAGAATCAGTAGAAGCGGAAAGAGTTTGCCCGGCAAAAGTTCCGGAATTCGTATTTAAAGAAATAATTTCAATGGAGCAATTCGAAACGGACGGAGTAACCTTGTAAATCCCGGTGCCGGCGGAAGCGGTAGCCTTCATAGAAAACGTATTTGAGCTTCCGGCGGTTACCGTTTGACCATTAAACAACGATCCGTTGTCGGTAGTTTCAAAGGATACAGAGCAGTTTTTTACGTTTTGCACAGGAATTGTATATTTATATTTTCCTTTATTTGTTCCGCTTGTTTCTAGAACTCCGACGGAACCGGAAATGGTTTGCGAAATGGTTAGTCCCGACGACGCTTTTTTTTCCTCATTACTTATTACGCCGCATTTAACATTGCTATTCCCGGTGAAACTCATCTCTAGCTGGCCGCTCCCCGAAAAATATATGTCTATTCGATTTTTACTAGTGCTTAAACTTATGCCATCGCCGACTGTTCTATCAACAAGCGACGTTATTACGGACTCGCCAAGAACATGAGAACCTGTTTCACACCCTGATGTCTCTGTTTCTATCATTTCAATTTTTAGTCTATAACCTCGTTGTCTGGATATATATTTTACAGGATGAAACCAATCTCTACTTTTATCCCGACCCCATGACTCTATTCTGTAGATATCAATATCATCATTAGCAGTGTCTACTACATATACGTCTAGCGCACATGGGCGGGCACCTCCGCCGTCATTATTTCTTCCGGCAACTTGTATTTTATAACTGCTCGGGAAATCTCCATAAGGTCGAAATATGTATCTTGTCCAACCTCCGCCCCACAATTTTCCACAAAAAATTCTGGAACGACCGCTACATCCAGCTGTATGTAAGCCTTGCATATCGTCGCCCATATAATAATCCATTGCATCTATTCTTCTATCAGACGAGTTGTCACAATAATGATGACTGACTACTATTTGTTGACTTCCCAGGCGTAAAGTATTTGTATCTAAAGAAGCATTGTCTAAGGTTAACGTTACCCTCTTAGGGGAAGGAGTACCTGTCGACATGTGACCATTATAGTAAAATCTGCTGCTATGTACGTTTATAGGTTCCGCATATGAATAAAAATTCGAGACGGAACCAGACGCACAATCTCCTGACCATGACACTGAATTAACAGGCGTAGTCGGCTCGCCTTTGATCGTAAAATCACAGTCGTTTCTGTTGGCGTACAGGATTAGATTTCCAGACTTATTTTCAAAATTAACGTTCCCGCTTATCGCGACGTTGAAAATAGGAGGCGCCGTCGCTTTTACATCAAAATAATGCTTATTGCTTGTGCAGCGTAAATCTGCATTTCCGCTTTTTTTTGCGAAGTTTGATGTTCCGAAGATCCAAGCATACGGAACTTTCGCTGTCACCTTAAACGGTTCTTTTACGTTCATCGTAAACGGCGCCAGTCCGTTTTTGTTCGTAAAATCACTGTCCGCAGATGGTAAAGTTACCGACGGCGTCGCTGTCTCATATGGACGATTCGTAATTTCGGCCGAAACTAATTTCACCTTTACCATATCGAATTTTATTGAATAATTGCCGTCTTTATCTTTGGTTGAACTTATTTGTTCCGGAGTTACGTAAAAAGTGCTCTCGCCGGTTGCAGCGTACTCTGTATTATTTCCCGCCGCCGCGCTCCGGTCCGCTCCTGAGAAATTTACGTCAGCGGCTATTTCTAATATATTTGTAAATTTGAAAGTAATAGGATCTGGAGTTACCGTCATCGACAGTAGTCCGTCGCCGCAAAAACGCAGCCAAGAATAACCATCTTTTACAGTTGTATCAATATATTTATTCGCTAAAACGTTATTTAAACTCGCAGTAGAATTGTATGATACAATGCCTGAATTTACAAAAAAGAAGTTGTTGATATTGTAACGGTAATTAGTGTAATCACACGATATGGGATTTCCCCATTCAGTTACATAATAATCCCAAAGCTGTTTTACCCAATATCCAGGCCTGCAATCATCTGGCTTGATGGCGTTTTCGTTTTTATCAAATTCTTTGTAGCAATAACCTGTTACAGTTCTCTGATATTTCCCATCCCGACACTCGCAGTGAAAGTCGCTGCATATACTGTTGCCGCTATCCCATGCATTTACTAAATCATCCCAATTTTGTATACTCCAGCCTCCGCACACAGAACCCTCGCCGCAACCAATGGTAGGCTTGTGCCCCTGGCACGTACATTCCCACCAAGTATCGCAACCGAACGCGCCTTCTCCCCAAGCCCAATGCGTTCTTGTAGTAGTCGTGTAAGCAGTTTCCGTTTTCTGCTTTTTATACGTCTCTTTAGATTTGTGTCTAAATCGGCCGGTAAGCACCTGAATTTTATCACTATAATAGGAACCCCCTATGTCATATACTCTGTATATCCCATCTTTTCCGCCGCTAATGTCGCCAACACTTGTCCATGAAGATGGCCCCGTTGCAACTTTTAATTGTTTGCAATCTTCGTTTTCGGCAGTTGAAATACAATCGCCCACGCTCATAATAAATTTACCTCTCTGCACGCCGTAGCACATTGGAGAAAAATTATAGGCTTTCACTTGCACTTTTTGATCGCCGCTTGAAGCTGTATTCCATGTCCATTTATTAACATCTCCCACATAAGAACTATACTGTCCGTCGGCCGTGCTAATACATGCATCGGTATACTTTTCTGCTGTACTGTTAGTTACGGTTCCAATATGGCCTTCACTATTTAATATTAAACTTTTGCCTAATTTGGCGGAATTATAGTTTCCATAAAACCGCAAAACCTGATTAGTTATGGTCGCCGAAGAAATTTTTGCGTAATCCAATTTATATTTTAGTTTATATAACGACAGATTATGCCCAAAATTTTTACCACCTGTGGTTACGCAATCGCTTAGGCTATATTGTTTATCGTTCCAATTATAGAAGTTTGTCGGTCCGCTAAAAACAAACGTCTGTTCGCTCTTTAGATCATGCTTCCCTACATTATCTTCCACGCCGTTATCCTTATAAAACTCGACGTACGGAGACACTAATGGAGCAACAGTTATCTTCACTATTCCTTTTTCGGGAAATGTTAACATACCGGACCCCGACTCAACCTCAAACTGTCCGGTTTTTTGATTG
>JAISYW010000008.1 GCA_031269645.1 Holosporaceae bacterium | reverse complement strand
ATTCTTCATTTCCTTCCTTTTTAGCGTTTACCATCGTTTTCCTCGCTGATTAAAATGGAAAGCTATTATTACATAAACAACCGAAAAAAACAACCAACATTTCATTAAATCGACCCTTTTCTAATTGTCAATTCTTAAACATGAGAGATTTTTTAGGACAAAATTTCTAACTAATTAGAGTAATTGGGAATGTCGTAGATGTCTTAGGGACAGCAAAGACTTACAACGTCAGGATCGATCTTATATTTTTCAAAAAGTGCACTATAATAAATAGGCTTGTATCCTTTTAATTCTTCGCCCAACTCTTTGGACTTACCATCACATAGACATAGAGATCCATAATAAACTATTTCTCCACTGCGTGTTTTTATTCCATCTAACGGAAAACCAATATTAACTCGCACATAAAAACTAACTTCGTCGTCATAATCTATCCGACCACTTCCATGCGGTACTTCTTTCGAAGATTGCATAATATTATTATACCATATTCCCACCTCTCCCGTATATCGTCCTCCAAAAAAATTGATAGTTTTTATTTCGATCTTTGATGGTTCTCTCATACTTTCCGAATACCCAATACACAGTAATGCGTACAACAAGCAAAAGCATTTTTCCATTTTTACTCCTCCTCTTATTTGATTATCTTACTATATAGTACATATAACAACATATGTCAATATATTTTTTGACAAACACAACAAAACGCTGTATGAGAAAAATTAGAGTTTCTGCGAAAAAGAAGGTTGAAAAAGCATTAAAAAGAGTTAAGACTCAAGCATAAAGATTATAGGAATAACGCTGTTGAGTTTCATTAAATGATGTAATCAAAATGTAAATTTTACGAGACTGACTGGAATAAGATTAGGGGAATTTTGGGAGATAGTTGAGCGATCTCGTCCGGATTGGATCAGAATGCAAAATAAGAAGAAGATTTCCGGTCGAAATTCTCATTTAAAAACTCTGGAAGATGAGATTTTACTGGTTTTAATTTTCTACAGATTTTACGTGACTCACGAATTTCTGGGCTATTTGTTTAATCTCAATAATTCCAACATTTGTCGGCACTTACGGAAGATGGAACCTCTGTTAGCCAAGAACCTTGCCGTCAAAAAAGACAGAACATTAACAGCAGAAGATTTGACGAGAATAATGGTGGACGTAACCGAAATCAACACTCAAAGACCAAGGAAAAAGCAGCGCGAATACTATTCCGGCAAGAAGAAAAGGCATACCTCAAAAATAGAAGTCCAAATTAACGAAAAAGGCAGAATCATCAACGTATCCAAGAGTTACGGAGGGCGGAAATACGATTTCGCCATTCGAAAATCTGAAAAACCAATATCCAGAGAGGCAATAATACTTGCAGATTCTGGTTATCAGGGACTTCAGAAAAAACATAAAAATGCGATTCTTCCACATAAACGACGAAGAAAAACTCCTCTGACTGCCGAAGAAAAAGATCATAATAGAGCGCTTGCTTCCAAAAGATATCTGATCGAAAACGTCTTCGCGAAATTGAAAAGATTCAAAATTCTGAGCTCAGTTTATCGAAACTTCCAGAAAAAACTCCATCTTAGATTTAACGTCGTCGCTGGTATTAATCTTCTGATAAAATCTGTCGATTATCTCAACAAATCCACTTGAAACAGAGTGCGTTATACGTCTCTCTACAGGCAGAGTTTATCAGAAGTTGATCCTCTACACAAAGCTTGCTACTGCGACCTCCGTGCCATCTTTTAGATTTATAAGACGTATCCAAAATCTCAACCATATGCTTAAATGTAGACGGTTTGACTCCTGTTAAACGACGAAATCCTTCTTCCGATAATCCTTGCAAACTCTCGTATCTCATTAATACACCTCAAATCAATTCCGATACTTTTATAACTCTTATCCTCGTTTCGAAAGAGGTCTATTAAATTCACTTCGCAAACTTAAAAATGTGTTTTTTATCCGTATTTAACGTTAAAATTTGCGATTTTCGTTGCTATTTATAAATCTTAACACATTAAAATATCCGGCAAGACTGCCAAGCAGGAAAAATATCACTAAAAATAACGGCGACTTGTTGAAATATTTGTCCAACCACTCCCCAAACAAAACTGCAACGATTATTGCAGAAGCGAATTCGATACCGCACGTAGCCAATGCGGTCAAACCGCCGGAACTTTTTGGTAGTTTCTTTTTGTTCGGTAATTTCGAATCAAATTCGTCACCAGAATTTTCAGAAGATACATCCGATTCTGTTTCCATCTCTATCGAGCTCCTGCTATTTTTTCCTAGCTTACGAGTTTACAACTTTTTTGAGTTCTTGGACAATGCTTTGAGGATCATCTCCATTTGTGTTATCTTCAATTTGTTTTTTAACAAAATGCATGGGGAGAGAGCAGATGACGCTTGTTCCTTCGCCAACATCTGAACTGATATTTAAAGCTCCTCCATGTAGTTCAATTATTGATCGAACAAGCGGCATACTAACGCTACTTGAATTTATATTCCAAAAATTAGTTATACTCGTGGTTCTTTTAAAAATTCCCTTCTTTTCGTTTTTAGGATGTCCTATACCTTGATCTTTAACTATTATTTTTATATTTGTGTTATCTAAAGTAGTTATTACATGCACTTTCCCATTAGGAGGGGTGAATTGCACGGCATTTAATAATATATTGAATACCGCTTGTTTTATACGCGTTTTATCTCCATTAAAGGTTGTTTGACTATTATAGCTCTTTATAATATCAATATTTTTTTCATTCGCTCTTTTTTCGAGGCTTAAAACTACTTCTTCTATAACTTCTTCTAATGGAAACGTTGAATAATTAAGATTTGCCGAATCGACGTCAATTGAAACCATTTCCAATAAATTATTTATCAATTGATGCACCTGATTAGAAGCGCTAAGAATGTATTTACAGTATTCCATTTGCTTTTCGTTAAGAGTGCCAAAATATTGGTGCATTAGTAACTCGGCGAATCCAATTAATATGTTAAGCGGTCCTTTGAGTTCTGTTGAAATGCCAGACACAAATTCAAATCTTAATTTTTGTGCAGCTTTTAATGCTTGATTTTTTTCCATAATTGCTTTTTCCACGACGCAAGTATCTGTTATATCTATGAAACTATGCATATGTGCGCCGTCCGGCAGAGGAATATACGAAAATAAAATTATGGAATTATCGTTTTTAAACAATTTCCCTGTTTTTGCAGTTCTGTCGGTTAGATTGCTAATGGCATCCTCCTTGAAAGTTTCCCAGTCTTTTCCGTAATCAAGCGATTTTTTCAAAGCATCCAACATTTCGGAAAGATGAGTCCCTTTCCATTCGGATATCTCTCTATCGTTTTCCAGTCCCCATATTTTTAGTACGGCAGTATTGAGTATTTTAAGACGATTATCGCTTCCATAAACTGTCACGCCTTCATACAGATGGTCTATCGTCTCTTTATGAACTGCAAGCAAAGTATTGTTTTTGCGCTGAAGAGTAAGAGAATCGGTTACATCTTCATACATAAAATACAATCCTCCAAGTGGATACGGACTAATCACTAGACGAAGCGTTTTCCCATTTGGGAGATGGGCCATTTCCTGATGCGGAGCCGTAATTGAGGTAAACAACGCCAACTGAGACTTTTTGAATGCTTGAAAGTCCGCATGTTCCGGAAGTTGACGATTATTGCGCCCTTCATCAAGAATTTCGCTATAAGTTGGTTTTGAGAGTAACCATCCGGCTTCGAGTTTCATAAGATATTGATACGCACTATTGAAAAACACCAATTTTGTATTTTCATTAAATATTGCAATAGCCGTCGATAATGATTCTAAAACCTCGCAATTCGCGCTTACAACTCTGTCTAAATTAGACGCTAAACTTTCTTCTACAGTAATATCTGTTGCAAATCCTATGAGACTGCCGTTGTGCGCCAGACATTCATGTATAGATATTTTTTTCCGAGTACCATGAATTATCACAAATTGAGATATCGATTGAGAACGATTGCATTTTTTCGCGTTTTCCGCTAACGAATGCCCCTGGCCAAATAAATTTCCTGGTACGAGAGGAACATTATCTAACAAAACTTTTTCAACGCTTATATCAAGAGCGTCTGCGTAATTTTTATTGCAATATGTGATTTCTAATTTTTGATTTCGCTTCCACACGAATATTGGAAGAGTATCAAGAATTTCATACATGGAATCTATTTTGTTTCTTGCTTCGGAAAGCTTTTTCTCCATAATCATAATTGAAGCAGATGAGTCGGTAACGTTTGAGCACCATAGCAAAATGGTTTCCAGGTTGCTTATTATTACTCGCGAACCAGCGATTTCTATTTTTTTTACTTCTTTGTTAATCTCTAGCGAGCTTTTTACAGTTATTTTAAAACTTGTTCCTATTTTTTTTAATTTATTGAAATGGAAAGATAAATCTTCAGCATCTTGTGAGTCGATCGCAGATAAAATATCTGAA
>JAISYW010000007.1 GCA_031269645.1 Holosporaceae bacterium | reverse complement strand
TCAAGTACGAAGAAAATTATGATTACTCGCCATCATTTGGAATTTTAAGTCTGACACGGGAGGAAAAGGAAAAATTAGGTTTCATCTATTCGGAACTGAAAATTGAAAAACATGACAGTGGAAAACCCAGTAAAATAGGGAAAACCTATAAGCGGAGAAACGACGACGAGGAAGACAGCGACGAGCCTGTTGACTCGGAGGGCGCGGAGGATATTCAGAATGAAGACGATGAGTTTGACGATACTCCAGATTATGAGGAAGATAGTAATACGTTTGTCAGTATAAAATACAATGTTTTCACAAGATATCTGTTGCTGAACTATGAAATACTCCTTCACGACTCCGGCGAATACTATATCTATAAAGACAACTACTGGCAGGTCATCAGCGATAAGAAATTAAAGAGGCTTCTCAGGAGGTTTTTCCTGAAATATGAATCCGAGTGGACGTCTGAAATAGAGAGAAGGTATATGAGCACGTTCGGCTATGACTGCTGGGAGTTGGACGAGTTAAAAGTAGAGGAAGCGAGAGATTATATCAACCTGGAAAATGGGTTGCTCAATATAAACAGTTTCAATTTGGAGAAGCATGATAAATTTATTTTCTCCGCCATTCAGATACCAACACAATATACAGAGCCGCCGGAAGATGAGATATTTGACCCTGAAAAAACGTGTCCAAAATTTTTTAAATTCCTCAAAACGATTTTCGACGAGGAAGATAAAACTTACGATAGAGCAGAAATGGTTCAGTATGTACAAATGGTAATGGGTTATTGTTTGTCTAACAGCGTCGCGGCGCATAAATTTTGGTTCTTTCTTGGAGACGGGAGCAACGGAAAGAGCGTGCTGTGCGATATTATGACGGAGCTTGTCGGCGGCATAGAAAAAATAAGCACCGTATCTCTGGAAAGGTTTAAAAGCCCGTTCTCGGTGGCGCAGATACGGGATAAAACGCTGAATATTTCCACCGAGAACGAAGTCAAAGGTTCACTCAACACGCAGTTGATAAAAGCGATAACAAGCGGCGATCCGATACAGGTCGAGGAAAAATTTAAAAACCCATTGACTTACAGACCAACGGCAAAACTGATATTTTCAATTAACGCTATGCCAACAATCAGGGATACAGCTTATGGTTTTGGCCGTCGCCTTGATATAGTGCCTTTTAAAATACGTTTCGTCAAAGACCCGAAAGCCGCGAACGAGAGAAAGCTGATACGAAATATCAAGGAAAAACTTCTGAAAGAGCGCGAAGGGATATTCGCGTTTGCCATTGAGGGCCTTAAGCTCCTGAAAAAGAATAAATATTACTTCCCGGAGTGCGCGGCTATTGAATCGCAGAGAAAGAAAATCGGTCGAACTCATAGCCTATGCCCCAATTTTATTCATGCTTACGTCGAAGTGGATGATAAGGAAGACTGGAAAGAATCTAAGACTAGAGGCGGAACGCCGATACTAGAGTCGAAAAATGGCACGCAAGAATTGGCCGATAACCTATTTGCGGCTTTTATCGGTTGGTGTTTGAATTATCAGCATAGTGCAGTGGCCAAAGCGACAGATAAAAGCCTTTTTCTTAAAGAATTTCGCGTTTCGCTCAAAGAAATTTACGGATTCAAGGACAAAGACAGCGATAAGAAAAAGAACCTTTGCGAGAACGAGGGCAATACCGGCTCCGACGCGTATTTCAACTGTATAAGTTTGAAGGACGAGGCGAGAGAAGTGATGGAACAAGGGCAGGATTACATAGAGAAAAACGGGCTGAGCAAAAAGGCGCAAAACGCCAAGAAAACCAAGAGTTACGCGCAAAAGAAAACAGATAACAGCGAAGATTAACGTAACTTAACGCCGCATGTTTGTGGCGGAAAAAAATGCCCGCCACAATTCTACCCCAAAAACTCGTGCCAACGAACCCAAGTCTTCAATTCGGAGAAATATTTTTTGGGGTGGTTGTGGTCTTGTGGTGGGATTTTCGGAAGCTCTGAATATGAGGGTTTGAGTTAAAAAGCATACTCGAACCCTTCTCATGATAACAGTTAGCTTGACAAGAAATCCCGACTTTTTTGTTTAACACCTCGGATTGCTTCAAATACTTCCTATATCCAGCCTTTCTATTTTTTTAATTTTTCTATAACGAACCCAAGTGGTTTCAGGCGAAAAAAAACGAAAAATCCGGCAGGGATAGAGTTGGCCTTTGTTACGGAAAATACCGCTAAAAATTTCGACGCTAACAACTTTCTATTTTAAGGTTGATGCGATTGGACGCCGTAATATGTCTGTGCTATTCTATAAATAAGCTTGATAAACGATTATTGAGGGGGTGGTTTGATGAGAAGGTTGATATGAAACTGGCAACTGAATAAAAGGCGCAACGGTAGTCGGGAATCCATCGAAGTGAAAAATAACCGAAGCAAAATAGGCACACGAAAAAAACTAACAGGAGGAACGAATTAAACTATGAAACTTAAACTGCAACCCCGGAAATTTAAATCGGCGACTGATTTTTTAAATCATGTGGATGATGTGATACAAAAAACAATCATCCGTTCCGACAAACGCCTTGCATTAGAAATTAGCCAAGGTTTTGCCGAGGCAATATCCGCGCTTGATTGTCCGCAAAGCGTGGAGGAAAAAGTCAGTAAGTTTTTAGATGATTATGTTGTGCCGGATAAAAACGGGAGCGTGTCATCAATCATGCTAAAGTTTTTTTACTTGTCGTCTCAGGAAAATAACATGAAAGAACCAGTGATGCGAATGACTTGGTTTGATTGGTGGATAGTCCTTACGAAAATTCTTGTCTTTCGCAAGGGCTGTTCGTTTACCTTTGTGCGCTGTCCTCAAGAGATAGAAAGTGATTTCGATTTGGATATTTCATTCGGTCAGGTACAATTAAGCGATAAGGCAATCAGCATTATGGAAAATCATAAAGATTGTTTCTCGCTGATGGCAATAAGCGATTCACTTGACGCGAAAAGCGAATCCACCTTACAAACTTTAACATTCGATGAGTATAAAGGAATTGATAATCATGACAATTAAATTATGTCCCCAAAAATTTGAATCATCGGCGGATTTCAGTCTTCGCGTACATGAGAACATTGGAGATATCGTCAGTCGCTCGGATAAAAATTTACTTGCAGAGCTAAAGAAGATAATTAACGAAGCAAGAAAGTTTATTCATCTTCCTGATGATCCCTTAAACCTTGATCTCCGCGAATATACAAGTAATATCTTGATACCTGATGAAAAAAGTAGTGTTGAGTCGCTTGTTTTGGTTTCACTATATTTTGGAGCTTGGAGAGAGGACAAAGGAGGGGTCTTGGAAAAAAGGCTATTTGACATGACATGCCCTGCTTGGTGGATACTCTTCGCTAATTTGCTTGTCAAAGATGGTGTAGATTTTAGATTTGTACGTTATTACATAGACGGCGTTCAAAGTAAACTGGATGTGGTTTTCGACGGTTTATGCCTGAACGAGGCGGGTATTGAAATGGGAAGACGTTTAAATATAATATAGCAGAGAGTCAAAGTAATAAATAAAATAGCGAAATATTAGAAACAAAATGCACGGTAAACGTTAAATTGTTTCCCGTGCATTTTGTTTCTACGCAAAAAAACACAAAACATCAAGACAATCATACAGGTAATAAAGTTACCTCAAACCAACTCCGGGATAAACAATTTTCACGCGAAAACTGAAGCGGATGACAAAGCCGATTGAGTCAAATTAACTCCGCGATTTTGGGGCGGGAAAAAATGCCCGCCACAATTCTACCCCAAAAATTCGTGCCAACAAACCCAAGTCTTCAATTCGGAGAAATATTTTTTGGGGTGGTTGTGGTCTTGTGATGATACTTTCGAGAACTAAAAACGAACGGCATATTATCTAAAATATAAATCGATGAAATAATCCTGAATATAACAAAGCCGGGTTTTCTCGGCATTTTTTATGTTCTTCCTTTTAAAATATTCCAAAATAAATTCTGCGCGTCCGGGAAATCCGCCTGGCACTTCAAGAAAAATTTGAAAAAGAAAATTTTTTGAACATATATATAAGGGGCATTTTATAAAACAAAATCCCTCGAATAAAAACCCAAGCAAAACGCGTACGCATGAAAAAAGCGGCAGCCCCTGATAATACCGGGGCTGCCTCAATAAAATATGCCAGAAAACAGGAGGTGAATATGATGACCTGAACGACGCGGCTGTAAATATATCGCGCTTTATAATAATCGGATAAGCCGGATTATTGCGAAACCACCGGCGAAGAATTAGTGAAAGGAGCAAGTATCGTGAATAGAAAAGAAGCTGTGCAATCAAGAAAAATTAGGGAAGCAATTGAGGAGATACCTCACTTTCTGAAAATAGCTTGTGAAACTTCTTCGGACGGCTGTTTTCCGGTAGATACTCTGTTCTACGCGTTCAAGGTGTGGAATTTGTTAAGAAGCTGGGAAAGGGTTATGAACGACCAAGATGACGATAAGGACGAACTAACAAGGCATGATTTTGAGAAAGCCCTAGAATCATTCTGTCTGCAACATGAATCTCCCTGTGAATTCATCATGGATAATGGAGAGGAATGTGTCGCGGGGGTTTGTTTAAACGCATTTGACTTGCTGTTTCTGGATTCTCCAATGAATGTGCCTTTGGATTATCTGAATGCCGCTATTGACAAACTGAAAAACATTAAAAAAGAAGCGAAATATTACTCGCGTTGTGCAGACGATATACATACAGAATGGACGGAAAGAAGGCTGGGTGATAGAGTAGCAGACACGGTAGCCTATTGGGAAAAAATATTAACTCACGAAAATAATAAAGAAGAAGTAGAAACTCAAGAAGAAAATAATTAAAAGACACTAATATTTATCAGCCGCGACTGCCTCAAAGAGTGCGTCAGTCCGACGGAGCAAAAACAATAATAGATAAAAATTAATGATGATAATAAAGCGACGTTAGTGGCGTCAGATGACAAATAATAACGATAATTAAACTACAGGCTCAGGGCGAATGTCTTGAGCCTGTCTCGATTAAATATGCCCGGATGAAGGAGGCGAAGCATAATGATTAAAAGATGATGCGACGTTTTATCAAGACACTTGAGGGCAACGGATAACGCCGATGGGTTCGGCGGAATGAATGGCCAGAATGGTCAATAACATTACAGGAGGA
>JAISYW010000003.1 GCA_031269645.1 Holosporaceae bacterium | reverse complement strand
ATCCGTTCAATTTGGTAGTAGCGGCGATGGTCGTTAGTACACTCATCTATAGCCTTTGCCATTTCGACAATGGCCATCTCGGTGGGTGGCCCTCCTTACATCCCCCCATAAAATATGTTAATATAAAGAGCAATGGTTTGAGAAGGTTGATGGGATATGGTTAAAATTATATCCGAGTATTTTGGTGATTTTGGCAAAGTTTTTTTAAAGAATTTGTCGGGCATAATTCTTGGTTTAATGCGTTCGGAATCAGCGGGTGTAGCATCAATTGCGCGAAGTTTATCCCAGGAAAATGGACAAACGTTTAAAGCAAATGAAAAGCGAGTCAATCGTTTTTTACAGGACAAAGATTTTCAAGTCGACGATGCATTTTGGAGAAAATATGTTAATTTATTATTCGATTCTTTGACTGAGCGAGGTCTTCTAAAAATTGGCGATAATGTTCTAATAAAGGTTGATTATACGACTGATAGAGGCGATTTTCTAATACTGGAAGCAAGCGTGGATTTTGGAGGAAGATCGGTTCCATTATATTTCTCAATGAGATTGTATCCGAAAAGGAATGGACAAAGCGACCAAAAGAAGATGGAGGCCGCTTTTGTGAAAGAATTGCGTCATATTTTGTCCAAAAAATATACTTATACTATTGTGGCAGATCGCGGTTTTGGCAATAATAGATTCGCGCAATTGTGCGAGAAATGTGGGTTTGATTACGTTCTCAGAATATGCGAAAATCTCAACATTCAAATTGATGGTAACTCATTGAATTTAAAAAATTTTTGTGGACTAAATTTAATCAGAAACTTACAAAAAACGTTTTTCAATAGACCTTCTGCGAAACTATTAAAACAAAGGCTGTCAGATTTATGGGTCATTTTCCCCACCAACCACATGCCAAAAGTACATCGTATGGGCTTTAAAATGGACTTTTTTCGGCGAAAATTGGATAAACACACCAAAATGAGCGATCACACTTTCGCAGAAGGTCTTGTATAGAAATATGAAAATCGAAAAGCTTTTATCGTATAGTATCTTAGGATGCGCAGTTGTATTGATGACATTTTGTATTTTGCATCATGCAAATTGGATAATAGGAGACGATTTTCTCTTTTTAGATAAAAGCGCAGTTGGGAAATATGGAACATACGCAGATCTGAAATATGGGAGATTTTTTCCTCTTGCATTGTGAGACGTCAATATATTGACAATTATTCCATATGGAAATACTGCGCTTGCGCATTACATATGGAACGCGGTGATTTTTTTAACTTCGGTGATTTTTCTACTGAAGTTGTTCGATGATATAGCTAAAAAAGAAAGATACTCCTATTACCTATCCTGTTTTTTTCTGATCGCCCTATTTATTGCTAATGGATTCCTGTGGGCAAATTTAGAGCTAACATCTTCCGAGTGCAGATTAGTTTTGTTACTGTCAGCGTTTATGTTCTTCTCTTTTAGAGGACAGAAAACTCAAAAAAACAGTTGCTACATCAGTGCTTTTTTAGTTGCTTGTTATGCTACGTATTGTAAAGAACCTATTTTCGGAGTATTTACGGTTATTGCATTAACTAATCTAATTTTTGGTCACCTAACCAAAAAGGATAAAATCTTTAATGTCGGGCTATTAATAAATGCGCTGCTATATTTGATTGCTTACTACTTTATTTCATATCGTAAAGCCGTTTGTTTATATGGATTTTATGGAGTAATGCCGCCCGATGGCCTGCTTGCCCAGATGGCCAGAGTCTTGGGGGAGTTATCCGATCTCGTGAACATGTTATATCCGATATTGCTTCTCTCTTTAATTCGCGCATATTTTTTAGTTTTCAAAAAAGACAGGGAACACTTATTCGCCGACGGCATTATATTCGCCTCCGCGGCGTATGCTTGCGCTATTATTTTCGTTCTCGTTAGATCCTACTCGTATTATTTTACGCCATGTTTTGTGCTAGCAACTCCAGCGTTTTTTTATTGGGCGGCAATATACGTAAAAAAAACAAAATTCTTAACAATACTGTCTTTAACTGTGTTTTCGTTTTTGATGATTGGTGATTTCAAATGCACGAAGGCAACTTTTCGATCCTATATGTGGCAGCGGAAGAACGACATGCCTTTGATAAAGATTATTTCCGATGAAATTGCTAAAGGTAAAAAAGTAATATACTGGTGCAGCAGTAGCCTTATGCAAGATTCAAAATATTGGCCCGGCCTAAAAAACACAATTGATTGGTACTGCTTTTCGTTCATAAACTATCTTATGGGAAAAGTTAATTCAATAAGGGTGGAAAGCGGCGACATATCTTTAGCTGGAAACAATAATTTGTTGATGTATCCGCTGAGAAATTACGAATATGCTAAAAGCGACGAGGATGTGACATGGTTAGAGAATAACAACTTTTCGACTGTTGCTAGAGTGGTTGGCGTGAATCTGCTTCGAGTCAAACGTATACGACCGCTGAAACTTCCGTTTTTTTTATAGATTCTGGCCTTACCCCGTTGATTCGTATTGGCCAGTCGTTTCAGGCCAAATGGATGTGGATTTGATCTTTAGTTGTTTCGGGGAAATTAGGGGAAACGGACTTCTTTTGGCATCGAATTCTCCGGCAATTAAATTCAAGGTTAGCGACAATAGGAATGATTTGATCGTAGGATTTACAATGGAGCTTGTGGAAGGAAACAACGCAGTTATTCGAGTGCTTGTGAACGAAAAAAAACTGTGTAATTTTTTCGTAGAGCAAGCGGATGGCAGAAAAAAGCGCTAATTTATGTTCCAAAACGTTTAATAGGCGAAGATGGTACAGTAAGTATTAGGTTAGAATCGGAATTCGGCGACGAAGTGATAAAACGGAGATTAGTCTTCTACGATATGGCTGTAAAATCTAGGCAAACTGCAGATAACTGACGATGTTCTATGGCGCGGTTTTTATGTCGATTAGTAAGCTTTGTAGGATGTAAAGCATTAGCGGAATTATGTACGCAGCCCACAGACGCAAAACCCATCTGGCGTTGGCCAAAGGTTTTCAACAGGCTCGTTTCCAAGGTCAGATTCAAGGTCGAACAAGCTTTCGGGACCATGAAAAGGAGATTCAAATTCACAAGAGCATCCTACTGCAAAACCGAAGTACAACGGAGGCGTCGAACGCTCGAATCGCGCTCTGCGAGAGGAGTCTTGGACGAAAAATTTTCCGACGGCATCAATAAAAAATATGAACAATGAATTACAAAAATATGTGGAAAAATATAACAATTTCCGACCACATAACCGCTTGCACGGCATGACTCCGATGGAGTACATTCGTCTCCGTTCTGGAGACCTCTTCACAGTTTCACATCTTATGAACTCACACATTTTTTAAAAATCTCTTGACATCGATAAATATCTGTATTACAATTGCGATACAATAACTGGGGAATGCCATGTTGTCCGTTCGATTAGATAAAAATCTCGAACAATCGCTCGCAGAAATAGCGGCCGCCACCAACACCACCAAGACGGCGCTGATGAAAGAAGCTATAATTCGCTACATCAACGATAAGACAGATTATATTCTGGCTGCTCAATCTTTAAAGAATGTGCAAACTACCTTCTCTCTTGAGACAGTTTTGCAAGAGTTCAAGGATGAGTTATAAAATTGAAATTTCAGATATGGCTCTGAAAGATCTAAGAAAGCTGGATTCCACAAATCGCGTAAAAATTCTGAAATATATGAGCGGCGTGCTTTCAAAAATAGAGGATCCGCGTTTGCTCGGAAAATCTTTAACTGGAAATCTTGGCGATTTCTGGAGATACAGAACGGGAAATTTCAGAATTATATGCAAAATATACGACGAAAAACTGGAAATCCTGGTGATAAAAATAGCACATAGGAAAAACGCCTACCTCTAGGTATTCATAGCTCCGGATGAACCGGCAAATTCCCTAGTTTTTTTGAAGCCCAATTCTGCCAGTCTAGCATATATTTTCGAAAATTGATTACTTTGAACCGTTCTGGTGCCGCATAATATCAGTGAATCTTTGTCGAATTTGTTAAAATCGAATACTCTTTCAGATTTGGCATGTAATCTGCTATAATATATGAAGTCCTATGTGCATTTGGGCTCAAAATTTTTGATAACTAGAACCTAGACGAAGAGGCCGCTTTTTGATTAAAGAGTTCAAGCAAAAGGAAATCTGTTATGCTGTTTTGTTAACAGTACTTTCTATAATTTGCGCGTGTATTTTATGGAAAGCCGATTGGACTTTTGACTTTTTTTCTGCAGATGATTATCAGTTTGTTGCCAGGACAGCGATTGGGAAACCTTCCCATGCTTTTGTGGGAAGTTATCGGTTTTGGCCTCTCGGATTGTGCGATTATACAATATTGCTGTTCGTTCCATATGGAAAAACTGCCATGGCACATTATATTTACAATTGCACTATAATGATTTTCTCAGTTTTCATGATGTTTTCTCTTTTGAATAGAATTACACGTAATAATTACGTTATTTCATTGTTTTCTTCATTAATTTTGTTTTCCGTTTCCAGCTTTATGCTTGTGCATATTTTATGCATTTTTCCCGAGAGAATGATATTTTTTATGTTTAGTACGTTTATGCTGTGCAGTTTTATCGGATATAAGAAACAATCGTCGTTGCATTATTTACTTGCATTTTTGGCTGCAACATATGCA
>JAISYW010000105.1 GCA_031269645.1 Holosporaceae bacterium | reverse complement strand
ATTTTTCTGGATCGTTTTCTTGTAATATATCGATAGACTCCGCTTTTTCAGAACTAGCTTTTGCAAAAGCGCAATTAGTACTTACTAAAACAAACAATCCGAAAATAACAACGTATAATGAATACAAAAAACGCATATCAACGCCTTTAAAATAAAAAGTATGCTAGATTATAGTTTAAAATGCGTTTTTTGGCCATATATTTTTCCAATCGGCGATTTTAGAGAAACGCGTCGGCTCCAGGAGATATTGTCTCTCAGCGATCAGCGATTAATGCATCTATAACGATATGAGCTCTAGATATTGGCGACATTAAAACTACCAATCCATTCTGCATTGATTAAAAGCATGATTATGCTAAAGTATACTCGTTTGATATTATGGTTTCCGAATGTTCGATTCGTTCTCCGATAGAATTTCTGAGATTTTTGAGAAGTTGCGCAAAAGTGGTGCGCTAAAGGAAAGTGACGTCGATGTCGCGTTACGCGAAATTAGAATTGCTCTCTTGGAGGCAGATGTGTCTCTTGAGGTTGCTAAAAAATTTATTGTGGATGTGAGAGAAAAGGCAATTGGTCAGGAGATAGTTAAATCTATCTCTCCCGGACAAATGGTAACGAAAATAGTGTACGACCATCTGGTTGATTTACTCGGAAAAATTAAACCTATAGATATCAATAAGAAGCCGTATAAAATAATGTTAGTCGGATTGCAAGGAGCAGGGAAAACTACTACGGCAGGAAAATTAGCGAAATTTTTTACGAAAAAAGATAAGAAAGTTATGCTTGCATCCACAGATATCTATCGACCAGCGGCCATTGAGCAATTACGTTTGCTTGCAAAAAAAATAGACGGATGCGTTTTTGCGCAATCAAAAAACGATGGAAATCTATCTTTTAAGGAAATATCAAAATCGGCATTGCAAATCAGCGAGCAAGAGAATGTTGACGTTTTGGTTTTGGATACCGCAGGTCGTTTGCATATCGACGACGTCAAAATGGAAGAATTAGTTGTAACGCAAAACATCATCGTTCCAGACGAAATATTGCTCGTCGTTGATATTATGACCGGACAAGATGCTTTCAATATCGCTCGTAAATTTTCGCAGTCGGTTGGAATTACAGGAATAATCTTAACAAGAGTTGATGGGGACGCCCGTGGCGGAGTCGCTTTATCAATGCGCGCCTTAACCAATTGCGATATAAAATTTCTCTGTACCGGAGAACGCCTGGACGACATAGAATTCTTCGATTCGGCGAAAATCGCTAATCGACTTCTTGGAATGGGCGACATAGTTTCTTTAGTTGAAAAAGCTCAGGAAAATTTTTCGCAACAAGAAAACGAAGAGGCAACTCAAAAATTGCGTCAGGGGATTTTTACTTTCGACGATCTTGCTAATCAAATGGAAAAAATGTCTAAATTGGGCGGATTAAGTACAATTGTAAAAATGCTTCCCAAAAGTAAGTTTCTTGAAAAAGCGATGAATGAAAGTGGAATATCAGATAAGACGGTCGCCAGAAATTTGGCAATTATTAAATCGATGACCAAAAAAGAAAGACGTAATTATAAGCTTCTCAATGGGTCTAGAAAAAAACGCATTGCTGCCGGATCTGGCACGGTGATTCAGGATGTAAATAAATTGATTAAGCAATATGAGTACGCTCTCGATCTTTTTAAAAAGTTGAAAAAACAGGGCGGAATTTCTAAAATGGCTTCTATGGAATGGTGGTAAAATGGTAAAAGTCAAAATTTTCGACGACATAGAACGCCTCAGGGGATTTGCTTGCATTTTGGTTTTAATTCAGCATATTGCATGGATTTGCCCGATAAATTTTATATACGAATTAGTTCCTACCCGTTTGTTGTTCGGAAAAGAAGCGGTGCGTATATTTTTTGCAATTTCAGGATTTGTAGTTACTTTATCGCTAAGAAATAAATTGTCGCCCATATCCGGATATACTTTTTTGGAGAGACTAATGGCTGCCAAAAAAGATATAATTCTATTCTACAAAAAGCGTTTTTTCAGAATATTTCCAGTAATGTTTTTTACTGTTGTTTTAACAGGAATATCTTTGAGTGTTTCGGAGAAAGATTTTTCATGGCTGCAATCTCTTTTGTTGGCTCCGTTTGAAATATTAGTAGGAAGTTATGCAAATATTGTGGAACTCTTTGTGTATCAAGAAAAAATTCATGTTGGCGGAATAGGACCGTTTTGGACATTAGCAATTGAAGCTCAATTTTATATTTTTTGGCCTATTATTTTTTTGTTGTGTAAAAATGATAATATCCGCGCAATAGTTGCCTTGTCCCTCGGATGTGTGTTTTTATTCCTTGTATATCCTTTATTATTCATAATGGTGGGAAAAAAGTATTATTTACCGCACAACAATTTATCGGAATTATTTTTAGGAGCGTTCTTTGCGTTTTTATACAATGAGAATGTTAAACGCGAGTTTAATAAAAAAATCGCAATGCTGATTTCTATAATTTTAGCTTTAATTATTTGGTCATATCCTAGCTTTATGCAAGAATCGTATTTTTCTAATATCGTTCCGTGTATTTCTTCCGTTGCGATAGTTGTTTTGGCGGCTTTTTTGAAAGGTAGCTTTGATATTCCATTATTTAATAAGATTTTCGATTTTCTTGGTAGCAGATCATATTCTTTTTATGCGCTGCAGTTGGTTCTCGCCAATATAG
>JAISYW010000060.1 GCA_031269645.1 Holosporaceae bacterium | reverse complement strand
TCGCCTGTTTTTGAATAAAGCAAAATATCTCCAATATAGTTGACAGTTCCTTTCTCAACTAAAAAATCAAAAACTCCTAAATTACCCCCATCTGTAGTATATCTTGCAACTGAAGACGTACTACCATCACTTATAAATCTTAAATCATACTTTCCAGGAGGAATAACCTTGATAACATACTCGCTGAATTTGCCATTACCACATTCAACAATCAGAGCTTCCCTATAAAAATCCCACTTACTTACATCTGCCGAGAAAAAATGAAGCATAGCATTCGCGCTATTATGCGAAATTGTTGTTTCGTAGTCTTTTGCCCTGACGATAACTACCGCATTCAGAGACAATGGTTCATCTGTCATTGAGTAGTCAGGAACATTTCTTACGCATCCGCATAGCAAAAATGCCAGCATGTAATAAACAACACGTAGTTTCACCGCTCTCCCTCATTAACTGGGACTGTTTCAAGTTATACACTAAAATTACCACATATCAATAACGATCCCCTCATTAATTTACTCCAGAATCAGTTCTTCCTTCGGAACTTTTTCCAATTTATGCTCCTTGATTTTATCCTCAAACAATTTCTGTAATCCTGCTCTGTCGGCTAGTCTAGCATCGAATTTCTCCCGCCAGTCCTCAAACGAGGTGTAGTTTTTAAAGGTATAGCTACCTATTGTTGCTGGCCCACTTAAAGTAATATACATAGAAGGCCCATTTGGTGTTCTAAATAAATTGTCAGATCCTTTAACCGGAATAAGTGGGCCAATAATGGAGGAACTGTTTTTTACATCCTTGTTAATTTGCTTACTCAATATTTCGTCGGCCCAGTTTTTGTTTTCTCTTGCTCGATCATCCATGCTAGCCCAAGCTGCAATTAGTTCCATGACTACCGGATTATTTCCCCTATTTTTATTGATTTCGTCTATCTGTTTTCTGAGATATTTTTCAGCCCAATCGGCAGCTTCTTTCGCAAGATCGTTCATTCCTGCCCAGGCGGCAATTAGCGCGGGAATTTCCGGTGAATCAGTAGATAAGGCAAATTTCTCAGAATATTTTCTAAAAGCATCAAAAATCTCAGAAACAGAAATTGGTTCTTCAAGTGGAAGTAAAAATTCATTTTTTACTCTTTCAAATTCTTTTAAATATTTTTCTTGATGTTTATTCCCTGTAATGCTAAGAGAGCGTACTCCCAAAGCACCATTATCATTTAAATGCGTAAAAATACAAATTGAAAACTCATACTCCCTATTAGAATGTCGAAACCATAACTCTATACTGATGCCCATAGGACCGATAAATTTATCAAAATAAATTCTACTGGGAGTAAAGGTTCTTCGCTTCATATTAGGTAGAAGAGCATCCCAATCAGCAATAATTTGTTTCTTTTCTTCTTTTGGTACTTTTCTAGAAAGCTCTTCTATTTTTTTCATGCCACATTTCCACTTCATTATTAAAATTTCGTCAGATACTGTTGGTGGAAACAATTTCTTCCAACGTTTAAAATCCTCATTTTTTAGTAAATTCAAGTCTTCTGTGTTCATGTTTACTTCCTCTTCCAAACTTCTACCGCTTCAAATTTACCAGTATGCATATTTTCTTTAAATATCGGCTTTATGCAAAATATACTTCTTATTTTATCTGGCAAATTAGAAACCATATTTTGTAAATTAGCTGTAAACACAGCTGCATCGAATACTGGCGTGTCTTCGTTATATTGGAGCAGTTTGTAATCTAAAACTACACCATGATTTTCTGAAATAACATTATATATTGAGTAACCAAATTCTGGTATGTCTTCTTCTTTAGAACTCCCTCTAAAATATTTTTGATCAAACTTTACATCAATCATTCCAATTCTTTTGCCGAAACGCTCCAGTACATTTTTGGCAAACTCTTTATCTATTGGCATTACTGTGGCCTCTTCCAAACTTCTACCGCTTCAAATTTACCAGTATGCACATTATCTCTAAATATGGGTTTTATGCCATATATGCTATCGACTTTTTTCGGTAAATTAGAAATCATAGTCTGTAATCTGGTTGTATTTTTTACTAGTCATTCAGATCATATCACTGGAATGTGCCATTTGTTTTACGCTAATTTTGTACCACGCGCATCGTTTTATTTTTGATGTAACAATTACCAATTGTCGGCATAATAAGAAGGATTTTTATAATAAAGATTATGAATAAATTCGTCCAAAGACTCTTCTATTTTTTCTTTCCCCATATACCATATCGCATTTGGGTTATCAGACAACGCCTTCATTATCATAAATGAACTACTATCACTAATTTCAAAAAACGGTATATCGCCAGGTTGTAAATCTTCGTAGACATCCTCGGAGATATAATTTTTTTGACTATCCCAAAGCAATTTACCAGTCGCAAAATTAGCAACCGTTATTGGATCTAAAATCTCGTTGGCACCAAAAAACACGTAATCAGAGGAACGATTCTGCGGCGCTGTTAAATTTCCACAACCTATTTCTTGATAAAATATTCTTAACTGCTTTGGCAAAGAAAAACACAATATTTTTTCAGCCTCAATAATTTCACTATGTAGCACTTTCCCAAAACAATTGCTTGTTGAAATATTTATTCGCTTTTCCTGTAGATTTTCTGCTTTATATTGCATTAAATATTCAAACATATTCATTCACCCAAAGATTTAAGAATACCAGTTAGTATAGAATATTTACCATGTATTCCACCCTGATGAAAGTCGGGGAGTAAAGGATGCCCATTCCACCAAGCGTGAGGACCTCCATACTGTTGTGGAATAATGTGATGAAATTGATATCTTTTAACCTCTGTAATTCCTGTAAGCGAATTAAGCTTTTCATAAGTAGGCCATTTTTGTCCAGTATTGACTTCCCATTCTGCGATCAACGAGTCTTTAAGAGCTTTATTTTGATAAAGCTTTCCGTGATCCAGCTTTTCAGATTGTGATAACTTCACATAATTCTTCTCTCTTAAAGCATTAAACAACTGAGTTCGTTGTTGCTCAGCAATCGGCAGTCCGCTTACGGATTCTATCTCCTTAGCATAGCTACGTAGATGGAAAAAATCTAGTTGTGACGGCGCTACAACTCTTTGTAGTTCAGCTGATACAACCGGATTCGTTGCCGCCGCGTTCAATATTTCACGAGAATTAGCGACATCGAAACTAGCTTTTGATGATTGTGTACGTTGGAATGTAGTTCTTACAAGACTTCCCAAATTACTTTTTATAGCACCAAGTTTTGTTAGAACAGCACCGCCGTTTTTAATAAACTTTGTAAGCCCGATAGTCGCCGCGCCGGTAATAAGCATTTCTACAGTCCAAACAGCTGTGTCCGCGAATTGCCTTGCTTCGACTTCTGTTTTTCCTTGCGACGCAGCGTATTCTACGAAGGCCTCGGTGCCGTTCTCAATAACAGCAGCCATCGCTTGATCTGTGGCAACCATAGATGCGCCGGTTGTTAAAAACGCTGCTAATCCGACTTCAGCCGCAGAAACCATCGCTCCTGCAATAGCTGCAGCTCCAACGCCTTTTAGAACGTAACCACCCCATTTAGCGAATGTAGGATGCTCCCTCGCAAATGTTTGAGCCTTTTCTCTAACAGATGTTGCGATTGTAAAGGCTTCTCTGGCAGCAGAATTTTGTGCTTCACGAGCTCTCGTATATTCGAAAAGTCTCGCCATTTCAGCACTTTCGCCTCTTGAAGCAGTAGTGCCAGAAGTTCTTGTTGTAGAATCAGATGGCACTTGGCTACTTGAAGGAACCTCTGTTCGTGCAGATGGTTTGGTCGGCATTCCAGCCATTTTTTCTCTTAATTCAGGATCTTCGGCTTCAAGTTTTGCGATTACTTGTTTCGCTTTCCGTTGCTTTGCTTGAGCTTGCTTAAGCTTTTGATAATCCTCTTTCACTTCTGGTTTTTTTAGGAATTCCTTGACTTCGCGGTCGGTTTTTTCTCTTTCGGCGAGAGGGACTCCGGCAGCGGCGAGTTCGGTGGCGATTCTGGCTCTCACTTGCTGCAATTCATCCACCTGGCCCATCATGGCGGTGAATTCTCCGACGGCGGGGTTGATGACGGAGCGTCTGTGGGACTCGGCCTCGCGGACTTTCTCTTCGAGGATT
>JAISYW010000044.1 GCA_031269645.1 Holosporaceae bacterium | reverse complement strand
GCTCCATCAGAACCAGGCACAGTCGGTAACCCAAGCCGCGCCACAGTTTTTTTAGCCATTATTTTGTCTCCCATCATGGCTATGTGGTCTGCTTTTGGACCGATAAAGGCCAATCCATGTTCTTCGACCATGTAAGCAAATGTGGAATTTTCACTTAAAAAACCAAATCCTGGGTGAATTGCATCTGCGCCGCTAATACAAGCTGCTGAAATAATGGCTGGAATATTTAGATAGCTTTCTCGCGGATGAGGAGGTCCAACACATACGCTTTCATCTGCCAAACGGACATGCATAGCGTCCGCATCAGCGGTAGAATGAACGGCAACAGTCTGTATGCCGAGATCTTTGCAAGCTCTCAAGATTCTGACAGCTATTTCGCCTCTATTAGCGATTAATATCTTTTTTATCATAGAAAAGATTTCTGCTAGTCGATTATAACTATTGGATCGCCATATTCAACTGGCTGCGAATCTTTCACGAAGATATGTTTTATAATTCCAAAACGCGGCGCTTTAATCATGTTCATCACCTTCATTGCTTCAATTATAAATAATGTTTGTCCCTGGGAAACTTTTTCTCCAACAGAAACAAACGGCTTTGTTCCCGGCCCAGGAGATAGATACACAGTTCCAACCATTTGTGCCTCTATAACTCCTGCATGATTGGCTAAATCTTCTGGGGAGGAATCGATTTTTTTGATACTCTCATCACTGCTATTTTGATTTACAATAGGAATTTGAGGATTGCTCGATAAAGGAATGGGAATTTGTTGTATTGATCTAGATACTTTTATTTTTAAAGAATCAACTTGATATTCAATCTCAGCTAAGTCCATTTCTCTTAGAAGATCCGCCAGGACCTTGATTGCTTCGCGGTCTACTTTTGTTTTTCCAGCCAAATCCTATCTCTCCGATCTTGCCGATAATAGATGGTGGGCGTAGCAGGGGTCGAACCTACGACCACTACGATGTCAACGTAGTGCTCTACCACTGAGCTATACGCCCATCACTGCCAGATAGATATACTCGTTTTTTGGCTTTCATGCAAGGAAAGAAATAACAAAGCTATTTTTATTTCGTACTATCAGCTATTCGAATTATGCCGAATTTTAGATATCTAACTCCGGTAAACACGGTCATTATAACGGCAAGCCAAAGCATGGTAATACCAGTCTTTTTAAACAAAACAATATCGGGAAACATAGCTGAACAAAGTAAACAAGAAATAGAGGCCATTTGCATCGCGGTCTTCCACTTGGCGTACTTGGTTACTGGAACCCTCATTTGCATTTCAGACATAAATTCTCTCAAGCCAGAAACAATAATCTCCCTCGCTAAAATTATCGCGGCTCCTATTAGATGGACCCCAGAAATAAAACCTGTTCCCGATAACATTAGCAGAATTGTAGACACTAATAACTTATCCGCAACAGGATCCAAAAAACGCCCAAAAGCAGACGCTTGTTTCCATTCTCTTGCGAAATATCCGTCAAAAAAATCAGTGATACAGGCCGTGACGAACAAAATTGTCGCGCCCAGATGCGCCCAAAATCCATCGACATAAAAACACCAAATAATAAATGGAATTGAAAAAATTCTCGACAAAGTCAACAAATTAGGAAGCACAACAACACTCACGAACAAGAAACAGCAAACACAACGATAGTACTCAAAAGAACAAAAATCAATGTAATTTTGCAGAGATATTATTCGGCTGAAGTAACAAGGTTTGTTAAGATCTCGACCTATGATTTGTTTTGAAAGATCCTTTGTTTCCCGAATACTCATTTTTCCGGAAACTGTCGCCAGTAGAAGAGCGAGATTCGGCAACAAATATAGTACGTCCAGCAAGTTCTGTTTTGTTTAATTTTTCCAGAGCATTTGCAGCTTCCTCTTCGGTAGACATTTCAATAAAACCAAATCCCTTGCTTCGGCCGCTGAATTTATCTTTTATAACCGTTACCGATTCCACTGTTCCAAACGGAGAAAACGCCTCCTTTAGGGTTTCTTCGGTTACGGAGTAAGCCAAATTTCCAATGTGCAACTTTTTTACCATAATTCACCAATATTTAAAGAGAAGCTTGCTAAACACAACGCTGATCCACCAAGCTTCTTATACAATGGATCGAACGGCTACCTTATAGCACGAAAACTTCAGAATGCAAAACACAAAATATAAAATCTTTTAAAAAATCTAACCAACTCATCTTTGATATAATTTTGAATGCATGACGAATTCACGAATGATTTACGCTATGGATAGGGAAGGCAAGTGTTTGGAAATATATAAATCGAACTCTCGTAAATTTATAAATGGCGTAGTTTGCTTGATAAAGCTTGTCTGATTAAAACTTGGAAGCTGCGGAGCAAACAAAAAACCTTGCCCAATATCTGCTCTAAATTCTTCCGCACAAGCGAGTTGGTCGGTATTTTCTATACCTTCAACGACAACTTCACATCCTATATCATGTGAAACCTGTATTATAAACATTAATATTTCTTGAGCTTTTTTATTTAACGGTGCTGATTGGATAAATTTTTTATCTATTTTAACTATATCTATAGGTAATTCTCCCATAAATGATAAACAAGAATCTTGGCTTCCGAAATCATCCAGCGCAATTTTTATGCCATAGTCGCGCAATATGTTTATCGTTTCTTTTGCCTGAAATAGCGCGCCCGGGGATGTATTTTCATTTATCTCCACAACAATATTATTTTCATTTATGATTCCGTCATCGCTAATAACCTTTAAAAAAGAATCGCCGAACGACGCGTCTTCAATATCTTGAACTGTTAAGTTGATAAATAATTTAAAATTATGACATTTGCAGGTACTTTTATCCTTGTGATTACAAAGTATACTATTTAGTATTTTTGACGCGCTCGGATACTCTGCTGACGGCTCTTTTTTGTAAAGAGCTTCATAACCGTATATGGAATTATCGCTCAATTTTACTAGCGGTTGTAATCTTATTTTATTTATCATCCTTTATATCCCATTTTTTTAGAATATAAGGTCATTATATAAAAAATCAAGATCTTTCAAATAATTTTTCTAAAATTTTGACGGACAATTTTATATACGACGGTCTTCCGTGGCAGCATTGAGCGATATTGTGGGAATTTTCCATTTGGCGCAATAGAGAGTTCATTTTTTCTAGCGTTAACTTTTTGCCAGCACGCAAACTGCCGTGACAAGAAATAGTAGATAAAACACGATTTATTCGCTCTTCGACAGAGTGCGTGTCATCAAAAGTGGATAACTCGTCGGTAACGTCGGAGATTAACGATTTTGCATCGCATGTTTCCAAAATTGCCGGTATAGAATTAACGACAATTAGATCGGGCGCTAGTTTGTCATGGTAAATTCCAAATTTTCGAAGTAGTTCTATGTTTTTCTCCAATAATTGAACCTTAAATTCCGTCATTGTACATACTTCCGGCAATAACAAGACTTGCGAATCCAACGAAAGATTATTTTTTAACTTTTCCAAAGTAATTCTTTCGGCAGCAGCATGTTGATCTATAATTATCAAATGGTTTTCATTGAAAGCTACAATATACGTATTATTTATTTGGCACAAAGCCTCGCCAAGAGAAATTTTTTCGTATATATCTTCGTTATTCGGCTGTTTAAGTGGCGATATCGGAGGCTCGTTGTTGCTGATATTCTTGTGTTTCCACGATGAAATTGGAGTTTCTTCCTTCTGTTCTCCTATATTTAGGATATATTTTTGCGCAGAGTTAGCGACAAACCGAGAAGAGCGTGTCGGCGTTATCGTTCTTGTGGGAAAATCGACTAACGCATCGCTAGTCGGCCTATTAGCTCCAAAAGAAAAAAGAGCTTTTTTAAGCTCGGAAACAATGAAATGTCTTATTTTTTCGGATTCCCGAAACCGGATTTCTATTTTACTTGGGTGCGCGTTTACATCGACGGCGTCGTAAGGTATCTCTAAAAACAAAACTGCAACAGCGTATCTTCCTTGTGGAACCAAGCCGGCGTAAGCGAATTTTAATGCATAGGCGAAAATTTTATCTTTTACAAAGCGATTATTCACAAAAAAGTATTGGTAACCAGCGGAAGACTTGTTGAATGTTGGAACCCCAACGAATCCATATAATTTTAGATCGTCCTTCTGACAATTGATTGCAAATGTATTGTCTGTGAATGACTCGCCCAAAACATCTTTTATTCTTGTCAGCAAATCGTCCGTTCGATTGTAGCAATATTTTTCTTTACCAGATTCGATGAATCTAAAAGAAATTTTATTAAATGCTAGAGCTATTCGGTCGAATACATCTCGACAATTATCTGACTCTGCAAAGTCGGATTTCAAAAATTTTAAACGGGCCGGTGTAGCGAAGAATAAATCTCTCACCTCGATCGTTGTTCCTACCTTTCGAATTGCCGGAGATAATTCCAGGATTTTTGACCCTTCTAACTTGATAGACCAAGCCTCTGCTGATTTATCAACTTCACTATATGGCACGGATGTGATTGAAAGACGCGAAACAGAAGCAATTGATGGCAGCGCCTCTCCGCGGAACCCAAAAGTTTGTATATCAAATAGATTTTCCGACTTAAGTTTTGACGTAGCATGGCTTAATATACATAATTCAAGGGATTCTTTGTCCATACCGTGTCCATTATCGCTTACGGAGAGGAAATTTTTCCCGGCGTCTGTAATTTTTACTTCAATTTCAGTAGCTTCTGCATCAATGGCATTTTCCATTAATTCTTTAATAACGGACGCAGGACGTTCTATTACTTCTCCTGCTGCTATTTGGTTGATTAAGTTCTGGGATAATAATTTTATTGTCATAATTAATCGCACTTAATTAGTTGTATAGTAAATCAAAAATAATTTTTCTTCTAGCAATCTGCTTTATTTACTAAATTTTCATAAAATTGGTAGTAGATTCCTCCAAGAATAGGGATTTAAATGAAAATTCTTGTTATCGGAGAAAGGCTTGAAAATCATTTATTCGAAATCGTAAAAATATCGAAACAAATGAATTGCGACACGGTCTTTTTTAAAAAAAATATAAAGGTAAAAATTAACTACGACGACGTAATCGTAATAGATAGCTCTCTAATTGACCAACTTCCAAAGCATATAGATAATACTGTGATTTCTGTCGTTAGCTCTGTTAATTATTCTCCTTCGCTAAAAAACGAAATGACGCTTAGTTTATCTTCGATACAAGCTATAGAAAAAATAATACAAAATAAATCCAAAAACTCCGATCCAATTATTGTAGATCCTGCTACTAAAGAGATTTTTCAAATTGCAGAAAAAATCGCCAAATCTGATGCCACAGTTCTTATTACTGGAGAAACTGGCACTGGGAAAGAAATGTTAGCAAAGTATATTCATCAAAAAAGCGACAGATTTGATCAAAAATATGTAGCTATTAACTGTGCCGCCATACCAGAAACTTTACTGGAATCAGAACTATTTGGGCACGAAAAGGGATCATTTACGCATGCTATCCAAAAACGGATTGGAAAATTTGAAGAAGCCAGTCATGGAACAATTTTGCTAGACGAAATAAGCGAAATGCCGATGCATTTGCAGGCAAAGTTATTAAGGGTGATACAAGAAAAGGAAATCACTCGCTTAGGCGGCGTCGATATAAAAATAAATACGCGAATCATTGCTACCAGCAATAAAAATCTATATCAAGCAATATCGGACGGCGTTTTTCGGGAAGATCTTTTTTATAGATTAAATGTGATTCCAATTGAAGTGCCAAAATTAAATGAAAGACCCTTGGATATAGAGCCACTTGCTATTTTCTTTTGCCGAAAATATTCAGATAATAAAAAAACTTTATCTGATTGTTTTTTAAAATCTCTAGGAAATTACAGATGGAAAGGTAATATCCGCGAATTAGAAAACCTAGTACACAGAACAGTTTTGCTTTCTTCTGACAAGACAATAGACGCAGCTATTTTTGCAGATGTATTTTCCCGTCGTCAGCAAATAACGCCTCCGCCCAAGACGATGTTTTCTATGTAAAAAACGCAGTGTTGTCCCGGCGCTATTCCATATTCTGATTGGAACAACTCTACAAAATAATTGCCCGAATTTTGAATGATTTCTGCCGAAATTTTTTGGGTGGTTGATCTGATTTTTACTTCGCAACTTCCTAAATACGGCTCGTTAATGAAAACTACGTCTCGCAGTAAGATTTGTTTTTTTCCAATTCCGCTTTTGTTGGATACAATTACTCTATTTTTTTGCGCATCCAGAGCTGACACAAAAAATGGACCGCCTGCCAATCCTAATCCCTTACGCTGCCCTACCGTATAATTAACGATACCGTCATGTTTGCCTAGTATTTCTCCTTTTTCATTTACTATGTCTCCGCTTTCAGTAAGTTCGGACGAACGATTTTGGATAAAGCCTACATAATCTCCATTTGGAATAAAGCAAACGTCTTGACTATCCGATTTTTCCGCGACATGAATTCCAAATTTTCTAGCTAATTCTCTGGTATAAGTTTTTGAATTGTCCCCTAGTGGAAATTTCACGTGCCGTAAAATTTCCGCATCAATTCTGTAAAGAAAATAACTTTGATCTCTACTTAAATCGACGGCCTGCATCAATTCGACTCTATCATTTTTCTTTTTCAGGTTCGCGTAATGACCAGTAACGATCAAATCCGCATTTTGCTGTAGTCTAACATTTTCTAGATGTTTGAACTTAATAAATTTATTGCACATAACGCATGGATTAGGAGTTATTCCTTTTTTATAGGAATCGATGAAATAGTCGATTACATAATTTTTAAAATCCTTGACGCAATCGATGACAATATGATTTATTTTTAAAAAATCGGCTACTTTCTGCGCATCCTGAATGGCGGAAGCCGTATTTTTCGATTCCATCATTTTAAATGTACATCCGATTACTTCAACCCCTTTTTCCTTCATTATGGCGGCTGAAGTCGAGCTATCGACTCCTCCTGATAAACCGACGATGCACTTCAATTTTTTCTCCAATCATCACTGTGACGAGTAGCATATACGTTATGCGAGAAAACACAAACTACTTTTTGTGCGTGCGGACCTTTACCAAAGATAGATAAATCGACATGATGGAATGCGCTTTTTCAGCATCAATGGTTTCTGCCGGCGGCAGGAGGTATTAATTTTTTCAAATCTTCTTTTGGGATATTGATATATGATTTATAGCTGGAATCGTTTATCTCTTCGGATAATCGTTCGTTTATGATTTCAGATAATTTCTCTATAACCAAGTCTTTTTGCTTCGCCAACTCAGCTTCTAGTCTGGCTTGTAATGAAGCTTCGTATCTTTCATGCAAAGACTTGAGATATTTTTCATTTTCTTCGTGTAGTTGTTTAATTTTTTTGATTGAAATCCGGCGATTTTCTTCAATCATACCTTCAATATCGCTTTTCTTCTCGTTAGCTCTTTTAAATGCGATATAAGCCTCTTCTTGCAACAGTTCCGCTTCGCGAATTTTGCTTCTAACAGATTCTATGTGATCATCTAGAGTTTTAGCGATTAAAGGGTAGATCTTTCTCATAAAAATCCAGCAAAAACCAAAGAAAGAAATGATTATTGAAAGTTCAGAACTTATATTCATGAATTGTTTTTCAAATCTCCAAATGCCTTGCTCATGGCGGTATTCAGAATATCGTCGATATTATTTTTTAGTACATCGGACAACGCTTTTTGAGCGGATAGCGAGATTATTTTTACTTCTTTAACAGATTTTTCAGCAAATGAATCATATAAAAGCTTTTTTTCTTTTATGTTTTGCTCCCGAAGGTCAGATATAAGTTGCGTTTCCGCCGTTTTGGATTCTATTTGAGCATTTTCAAGAGCGACAATAGAATCTTTTTCCAATTTGTTTGCTTCGAAACTTAACTGATTTGCCCTTTTCAATAAATCATCAATAAGGGCAACGCGTTTGTTAATGATTTCCTCAATTTTTGGGACAGCAATTCTAGAGACAAATATGTATACGCAAAAAAATCCAACCAAAGTCCAAAAAATCTGGGACGGGAATGTCGCGGTAACTAACTGCGGCATGTTTTATCTCATCAATTTTTAAACAATATCAATAATGCTATTAAAAGAGCAAAGAGAGCTATTGATTCCGTGAGGGCAAAACCCAGCATACCAACAAAGCGAACTTTATCTTCAGCTTCTGGATTCCTTGCTACCGAATTAATCCATGTGGAAAATAAGTTCCCCATGCTCATGCCAACGCCGTACAACGCAAAAACCGTTACCGCAGCACCAATCATACGAGCAGCTTCCGTAGACATCCTCGACCTCCATAAACAAAAAAATCAATGTAAATGTACAGCATCATTTATATATACACAAGTTAATATCGCAAATACATACGCTTGCAAAATAGCTATCACTATTTCAAATGCTGTCAATATGACGTTAACAGCAATAGGAAGAATACTCCAAAGGCCAAGCATAGCTGCAAATCCTGCAAAAACCTTTATCATTGTATGTCCAGCCATCATATTGGCAAAAAGTCTAACCGAAAGGCTAACGGGCCTAGAAAGATAGGAAATTAATTCAATTGGGATCAACAAAGGCACCAAAAATTTCGGTAAACCTTTTGGCACGAATAAACTAAAGAAATGAGTTCCGTGCAGAATAATTCCAAGAATCGTTACAAATAAAAAAACTATTGCCGCTAGCGTAAAAGTCGCTATTATATGGCTGGTAAACGTAAACATATGCGGAACCATTCCCAATAAATTCCCAAATAAAATGAATAAAAACACAGAAAATACAAATGGGAAATAATGTCGACCTTTGTTCCCTATATTGTTATCTACTAAATCGGATATTATCGTATACATTATTTCGATAAATGCTTGCGCACGATTGGGAATCAATCGTTTTCTTCCCAACCCGACCAAAAAAAGCGCGATCATTAGTACAACGACGCAGAAAACAGAAAAAGAGGAATTCGTAAAGGATAAATCGACGCCGCCTACATTTATCTTAAAAATTGGAGATATAACAAACTGATGTAATGGATCAAGCATTCGCTCATCGCTCAATGACTTGATCGTATACTATAATAAAATGGAAAAGCAATCAATAATGTGGGAGAATTGAAGATTACCAACTGAAGATATGCATAATTCGACAGAGACGTTTTGGTATTCTGTCGAAATGTTGAAAATCAACGGCTTGCATCGTCAACTGCTGTGGAATCTGCAAATCCCTATTCGTCAATCGTCATCTTTACGGCGCAATTGATTACTATTTTGTTAATCTTCTACTGCCTACCTTGTACAGGGGAGACGCTTCTTGCTGGCTCCACTACAGGAGCTGGCGCTGGCGTAGGTATTATTGGTGTAGGAATTATTACCGGCGCAGTAAACGTTGTTTGCTGCGGTAACATAGCTTGCTGTTGCGCCACAATAAACGTTTGCACTTCAATTCCGAGCCTTTTTAAAGCCTCCAATAATGCGACTACAGCGTGGACAGTATCATGTTCGTACTCGTAAGTAGCTTGCGGAATGCCTATATTAGCAAACTCAGCGAACGCAGCTAAGTGTTGCAAATCTAATCCATACGTTTGAAATACATGAACCAGTTCAGCAATTTCCAAAGCTTTTTTACTTTCCGGTATTATATCTTCCTTTTTCCTCTGTCTTTTAATGGACTCAAACGCTAACACCGCATTCTTTGTAGTTTCGATAATTTTTTTTATGGCATTCACTAGTACAGGTTGATTCTTACATTGTTTTTTCTGATTTTCCATGTTTTTCTTAAGCGCGTTGCAAAATACCATCGCTCGATCGGCAACTCCTCCTTCACCAGCAATGCCATAGCCATTGAAGTACATGTTAAATTCTTCCACCGTTTTCTTATTGTCGTAACCGAGACGGGTTTTAATAGCTTCTACATCAGTAATCCCTACAGCAAATATAGTGACGACGGCGGTGCCCATTATCAATTTTCTCATTGTTGTTCCCTCCAAATATATGATGAATCCTACCTCGTCCACTATTAAAAAAAAGTTAATTCGCAATTGTTATTGAAAATATTTTGAAGATTTTGCAGTTTCAATGAATTCAATGAAAATGTACAATATATTTCTGATAATCTTATTTTTTTACCGAAACGACAAATTCGGCATATTCTCCCGCCGTAGATTCCACAGTAATTGAGCCGTTATGTTCAGATATTATTTCGCTTGCGCTGGATAATCCCAATCCCGGTCCTGTTCCTTCCGTTTTGGTAGTGAAGAATGGATTAAAAATTTTGCTTTTAATTTCGTCTTTTATGCCGCTACCATTATCATAGATTGATATTTCCACTGTTTCCGGCGTATTTTCTGTTTTCACGATAACTTTGCCCGTCGAAATGTCCTCAAATTTATTAATTACCGAAAACACAGCATTATCAAGTATGTTGTAGATCGCTTTGCTAAAAGATTGGATTGATATTGGAATATGAGGAATTGCACCGTCTAAAACGGTATCTATTGTCGGTAACTTTGTTATTCCATTTGTTTTATAAGTCGCTAGTAGCATAGTAATGGTTTGGGAAATTATTTTATTTATGTTGCCGGGAGATTTTTGTCCAGCGGAAGTGTTTGATTGATCCAACATAAATCTAATGATTTTATCGGCATTTTTGCCGTATTCCGAGATTTTGGATACATTAGATCGAAATTTTCCCAATTGATCTGATAAAAAAGCATAAAAGTCTGCAGAAATCCCGTTTTTGTCCGATTCAATTTTCTTTGTCAATTCTTCGCATACTTCAGCGCTGACTTCTGCAAAATTTATGACAAAATTCAGTGGATTTTTGAGCTCCTGAGAAATGGAATTAACCAAAACGCCCAACGACGCCATTTTTTCTTGGGCAACGATTTGTTTTTGTCCTTGTTCGATTTTGGCAAGATATGCGATTTCTTTGTCGTAGGCTTCTTTTTTAGCAACGCAGTTGGATAATCTTGCCTTAAGTAGCGTTTGATTTAGCGGTTTAGTTAAATAATCCTCCGCTCCGGCTTCGATGCACCGAACGATCAACTCGATATCGCTATCGCTTGAAATCATTATTACCGGTATACTTTTGTAATTTTCGTTTTCTTTTAGATTTGTGAGAAATTCATAGCTGCTTACTCCGCCAATGAACATATTTAAAAATACAACGTCCATAGAGTTTTGGGAAAGCATTTCCGTAGCCTGCTCCCAATTGGCGGCAGCCAACACTTCATAACCATATATGGACAATCGACGTTTTAGGAGAGCGCGAGCGCTTTCTTGATCGTCTATCACAAGGATTTTAGAAACCTTACGAGTATCGTCGTCCAGCACTTCGGAGTTATCCATTTTTATCGCTTCACTAACAACGGCGTAGCATACTTTCTAACACAAACCAAAAACAACCAATTTTTTGGCATACAACCATAATGATGAAGAACAAAAATCATCACAAGAAGATCAAGTTAAAAAGCGAGTATCAAGACAACTTCATGTTATAACAAAACAGTATTCTGAAAGTAACAGTATCTTTCTGATGAAGTTTTACAGTATCGCCCAAGTCTCCGGTAGATTGTTTGATGACATTACAATCCTTACTTTTGGGCAACCTATAGCAAGCTTCCACTCGGCAACTTAGTTTGCCGCTAAGGCTGCTTTCTACACCAATGCCGAAATCTGGCTGTACAGCAGACAGTTTTGCATTACTAGTATATGACAAACGTCCTCCTCCTCCTCCTCCTCCTCCTGCATTCTGGGCGTACTCCGAATATTTAATTGCAGACGACCCATAAGACGCGCCGGCCTTCAGATATACCAAAACATATTGATCAACAAAGGCCCCAATCCTCATTGCTCCAAACGGCCTTGATCCATTGTGTCTCGCTTCCAAATCATAATATCTACTAGCAGTATCATCCATAGCAAGTCTATCCTGATGTGTATTCTCTACATTAGGCGAAAAATCAGCTCCCGCTTCTAAGCTAACACAAAAAAGATTATTTATCTTTTTGCTAAGGCCGAGAACAAGAGAACCTCCCAAAACGGTTTTTTTGTCGTTACTTGCGGAATACGTAAAACTATCTTTATATTTAAAATCCGTTCGTTCGCCGAGGTTGGCAGCATGTCCACCAAGGCCAAGATAAAAAGAACAACCTCCACATACCTGGCTTTGTCTGCCGATGACGGCATTTTCGTTTGCCGCAGCAGATTCAGCATTATTGTCTGCTGCAGGATTAGCATTATCGTCGGCCATTGCGCCTGCCGCAAGCAACGTAGCCGAACATATCATCGAAAAAACAGTCTTTTTCATCGTCAATTCCTCCACAAAAACAACCAACCATGCGCACAAGCGCAGATCATGTCGATCGCCGACATAAATATTAGTTTGAATTCTAAACGCCTTCGCTCAATAAAACAAATAATTTTTGTATAAAGCATATAAAATTTTATATAAATGTGTTTTGTGCGCAACAATCGGTTATGGGCATAGATTTTCATGAGATTTATGTTATCCTCTGGCAGAAAAAGCGGTAGATAACGTGCCGTCGTCCAGATAATCCAATTCGCCGCCGATCGGTATTCCGTGAGCCAAAAATGTTATTTTAATATTCGTATCCTTAAAGAAATTTTTTATGTAATGTCCCGTCGTCTGGCCTTCAACAGTCGCGCTCAGAGCTACAATAATTTCACAAACCGTATATTCGTTGCAACGATTTTGCAATTTTTCCAACATCAAAACCTCCGGACCTTGTCCGTCAATGGAAGAAAGTAATCCTTTCAAAACGTGATACTGTCCATTAAAACAGGACGTTCTTTCGATAGCCCAGAGATCAGCTACGTTTTCTACTACGCATATAAAGTTTCTATGCCGTTTGATTTTGGAACAGACGGAGCAA
>JAISYW010000068.1 GCA_031269645.1 Holosporaceae bacterium | reverse complement strand
ATACGGACGTAAAAGAATAACAGGAAATATCCATTGTATTTAAAAAATTGGCGCGACTGGTATTTACATATTTACCAATTAGTTCATTTTTATCCGAAAACGCGATTGCATGAACAATAAAATCTATTTCTCCAAATTTATGATGAAGTTTTTCGAATAATGATTTCACGCTTTCGTCGTTACTAATATCGCATTCTATCATTTCTACATTCCCAAGTTGATCCGCCAGCGGTTTGACTCTTTTATAGAAAATCTCAGATTGATAACTAAAGACAATTTCGGCTTTTTGTTCTGCAAGAGCCTTGGCGACTCCCCAGGCCAACGATTTATCGTTGGCTACCCCCATAACAACGCCTTTTTTACCACTCATTAATCCCATATTTCCCTCATTAGTTTTTTTTATTGTTCTATATGATTGTTGACAATTTTTTTCAAGACAGGAGAAGCCCTAAAAGATAGCGATTTTCTAGAAGAGATAACGGCTTCTTTTAATGTTTTTGGATTTCTTCCAATTCTTTCCTTCTTGTTTCTGACAGTAAATGTTCCAAAACCAGAAATTTTTACTGTTTCTCCGTTAATAAGAGCTCCGGCAATTTCGTCCAACACATCTTCTACAATTTCCAAAGCATTAAATTTTGTTACCCTAAACTCTTCGGTGATGGCGTTTGCCAAATCCGATCGAGTTAGCGTTTTTGTTTCTTTGTTTTTCATAAATTTCACCTAAAATGTTATTAAAACTTAATTAAAGCAGATCCCCAGGTAAAGCCGGCACCCATTGATAATAATACCACGTTTTCCATTGAAAAAATTTTATTTTTTACTTCATTGAGAGCGAGTGGAATTGTTCCGGCAGAGGTATTGGAGTGTTTATCTATTGTGAGCAATACTTTATTTTCATCGATTCCCGACTTCTCTATTAAAGCTTTTATTATTCTACAATTAGCTTGATGAGGAACGAGCAAGTCGACATTAGCAAGAGACATGCCATTATCTTCCAATAATTTCATCAGAGATTCGTAAAATTTCTCAACAGAAAATTTAAAAACCTCCCTTCCCAACATTTTAACAAAACCAGCGTTCTGCGTAGTAGATATTCCGCCGGTAGTCATTAGATAATCTGTAAATGCACCATCGGCATATGTTTGGCAGTAAACGATTCCTTTATTGGAAACGTCTCTCGCTTGTAGCACTACGGCTCCAGCGCCATCTCCAAATAACACGCACGAAGACCTATCGCGCCAATCCAATATTTTTGAGAATGTATCGGAACCAATGACAATTGCACATTTAGATTTACCAGATTTTATAAAAGAATTTGCTATGTCAAGCGCGTACAGAAAACCGCAGCAAGCGGCATTTACATCAAAAGCAGTCGCCGATTTAATTCCAAGGTTTTTTTGAACAAATGTAGCCACCGACGGAAACGTATAATCGCCGGTAACGGTTCCAACAATAATTAAATCAATTTCATTCGCTAAAATTCCTGCATGATCTAACGCATTTTTGCTAGCTTCCGTCGCAAGAGACGCAGTAGTTTCGCTTTCGACTATATAGCGCTGTTTTATGCCGGTTCTGGTCGTTATCCATTCGTCCGATGTGTCTAATGATTCCGGAAGATCTGAATTTTTTATACATTTTTTTGGTAGCGCTGCTCCAATTCCTTTGATAACAGCGTTCATTGCAATTTTCCTTCGCAATAGTCCGATAAAATGTAATGCAACTTAGATTTTTCTAGTTGCTCACGTATTCGATCGAAAATGTTATTTTTTAAAATATTGATTGTAAATTTAACTGCATTGGAAAAGCCTATATCATCGCTACCGCCGTGACTTTTTACAACAACGCCGTTTAATCCAACTAGAATTGCTCCGTTATACAATCTAGGATCAATCTTTTTCTTTAGTTGAATTAGAGCTGAGGATGCGAGCAGAGCTCCGATTTTTGCGAACAATGAACAAGAAAAGGCGTTTTTCAGCTCAGAAACTATATAGTTAGCCGTTCCTTCGATTGTTTTCAATGAAACGTTACCCGTAAAACCGTCTGTAACAATAACATCCACATTTGCTTTAAAAATATAATCTCCTTCGACAAAGCCGACATAATTATCAAACAATTTTTTTAAGATTTCAGAAGTTTTTTTTATGAGACGGCTACCTTTGCTGTCTTCCGAACCTATATTGAGCAAAGCTAATTTTATATTTTCTTTATTAAAGACGGATCTAGCAAGCGCTTCTCCCATAATTGCGAAATCCACTAGATTTTTTACGTCGCTTTCGGCGTTAGCTCCGAGATCTATACATACGGTATTAGTATTTTTTGTAGGAATTACCGACGCGATCGCAGGACGTTCTATCCCTTCTATCGTACCTAAAATAATCTTTGAAAGCGCCATATATAAGCCGGTATTACCAGAAGAAACAACGGCGTTTGCCTCTTTTGATTGAACGGCCTGTATCGCCATTCCCATGCTGGATTTTTTCCCGGTGCGCAAAGCTGATATTACTTCCATATCTGGAGTAACAATAACATCGGTATGCCTAATTTCATATGAAAGATCTTTTGGAAGTAACGACATATGTTTCTCTAAAATTTCTTTATTACCGAAGATGATGAAATGAAGGTCCGAACAGCAGCAAAAACGCGCAAGTCCATTAAACACTGCTTTGGGAGCGTAATCCCCTCCCATGCCATCAACGGCTATAATTTTTTTTTGATTAGTAACGATCATTACGCTTCTTGACGTTTATCTTTTAAGATTTGTCGTCCATTGTAAGTTCCGCAATTATTGCACAAATGATGAGGTAACCTAGATTCTCCACAATTAGAACAAGTAATTGTATTTACAGAAGAGAGAGCCAAATGAGATCTACGCATATTTCGGCGAGATTTCGAAATCTTTTTCTTGGGAACTGCCATTGTACTCTCCTGAAAAATTGCCCTATTTTATCTACACGAAAAAGATACCGCTTTCAAGTTGTTTCGCAACGACTCAATCAGATTCGCTTAATTACCGTCTCCCGACAGTTTTAGAAATTCTCTGTTCAGATTAGATATAGCAAAGAACCAAACAAACAAAATTCCTACAAATATTAATGCGATCAAGGGCGCCAACTGCATCAAAGACGACCCGACAAAAAACAGATTCAGCAACAAAAACTGGATCAATGCGCCGCCGGATTTCCCGGCTCGCGATCCTATAACTTCCACGGCAGCCTTACCTTTTGATTTCAGCTCATCATCGAGAGGAATATAACTCATCTCTTTTGTCGGATCGAACAACGAATACTTCACTCCTTTGCTCAAAACATTCTGCACCAACCCAGTCCACACAATAATCTCAAGAATAGACACCACTCCGGCGGTTTGCTCCGGCCCACCCAAAGAATCCTTGAATATTATACATCCGAAAAAAATCAATCCCGTAACGAAAAACATTAAAGGAGTAGCAATAGCTGCCGTAAACCATTTGCATCGACTAAGTATATTGGCCCCAATCAACATAAAAACAATTGATGCAATACCGGTCCACTTTTGCAATTCTCCCATAAAACTGCGGAATAAGACCTCCGAAGGATAAAGCAATTTCACTTGCCCCTTCCACATTACTTCAACCAAATTAATACTGACTCCGTAACAAACAATCAAAAGCACGATAAACCCCAAATATTTCGACCCTAAAATATATTTGAAACTTTCGCTTAAACTGAGTTTTTCTTTCTTTTTAGGTTTTTTAATTTTGTCAGGATTAAAGAGACGCGCATCCGTAATCACGTAAACGTTAAACCAGTAATATATGAAAATTATCACTAAACACGACAACATAGTTAATAAAGCGATTAAATTAGCTCCACTCACGATTTTCAAAGTTTCCCCAGAAATCAAAAGCGCAACGTTAGCGATAAAACCAAACATAGCATAAAATCGCTTCGACTCCTTTAAAGATGTAACGTCATTAGCAAAACGCCAAAACATAAGACTAACCATCGCACTTCCCCAAAGCTCCGCCATTACGTAAAACGAGGAAAAAACCCATCCGTTAATCGGAAGTAACAACTTTTTTATGAATTCGTTCGAAATGGTAGAAAAATCCAAATATAGGGATTCGCGAAATGGATATAGTATTGTTGCAAACAAAGCGAAATAACACATAAAGCACGATACTACTATGTAGAATACTGTATTTTTAGAAAAGGCATTAGACAGTTTCGAATAAGCCACCATAAATAGTACAGCAGAAGGTAAAACAAACCATAATTTTAATGTCGGGATTGCCTCCGCTCCCATGTTGGTAACTACCAGAGCGTCTTTTGTTGCCCTTAATAGACTGTAATTCAATAATATGCACATCATCATAAATGCCATCGGAAGAAATTTTTTCAATTCAAATG
>JAISYW010000110.1 GCA_031269645.1 Holosporaceae bacterium | reverse complement strand
ATCTTAAAAAAGATCTTAAAAAATACGCAAATTTCCTATTCGGTTGCAGTAAATAAGCTGCTGAATCATAAACTTCATACATTTTTTACGCCTTTCTCCACTATTCATAACACTTTTGTTATTATGAGTAAAAAACATTAAAAAAAACCTAATATTGGTAAAAAAATATTTTTTAAGTAAAAATTAAAGGTATTTTGTTATATATAAAACATTATCCAAAGATGAAAATATTCATTTTTGTAATTCTTTCTGACGTTTACATATATTAAAGTCATCATCAAACGTCTAGAAAGATGGCCACGTGAGATTCGCAAGAACGAGGAAGAATGCAGACACTTGTGTCGCGTAAAACTCAAGTTCTTCACTCAACTTTTTTGCGGCAATAATTGCCGCTATTTTGGCTTCTATTCCTAAAATAAAAGTAAAAATCCATTCCTGAAAATTTGAAATATTAATATTTATCGTCATTCTCATCCTCTCAATTCAATATAATTGTTAATTTTAAACCGAATGGCACGGTTTTTGCTTCGTAAATTTATAGAGTTGCGAGGCATAAATGGTGTATCTAAAAAATATTTTTTGTATTATTTGTTTTTTCATATTTGCTGATTTGCACGCTGATACAAGTTCTAATAATCGCCCAAAAGGGACTCCAAATGAATATTTTGCCCAGCATGATCTTTGCGAACATGAAATAATACAAGCAGAAAGGAAGTTTGGTATTCCGGCGAGGCTATTAATGGCTATGGGAACCATTGAATCGGGACGAACCATGGAAAATTCCAAACAAAAAAGAGCTTGGCCATGGACCATATGCGCCAATGGAAAAGGTTATTATTTTTCAACAAAAAGCGCAGCAATTGCAGCTGTAAAAAAATTGATGGCACGAGGAATCCGTAACATAGATGTTGGATGCATGCAAGTCAATTTACTTCATCATAGCAAGGCATTCAAAACCCTTGAAGAAGCGTTTACACCAAAATATAACGTCGCATACGCAGCAAAATTTTTTATGGAATTAAAAAAAGAATCTAATTCCTGGACGCATGCGGTGGGATATTACCATTCCAGAGCTTCTAAATATTATAAACCGTACTGTTTCCTTGTTTTAAACGAATGGAAAAAAGTTAAAAATATCCCGGTTAACATTTCTCCAAGAGTTCAACAAGCCTCATCGGAGATAAAATCCAAAATTCCATATTTACCTTCGTTTTATTCATTAATCGATAGTAAAGTTTCTGAAAAATTGCATAAACTAGGACGTCAATCGATAACAAGAAGCATACCAAAATTTTCCACACAACAGTAGAAAAAGCGTATAGTGTAATTACATGTAGTTTGGATGCTGGACAATGAGAATTTTAATATGCGGAGACGTTATCGGCAGAAACGGTAGAGACACGATAAACAAATATATTCCTGATTTAAAGAAAAGATTATCCATAGATTTCATATTGCTAAACGTTGATAATGCTGCAGGAGGTTTTGGAATAACCTCAGAAATCGCCAACAGTTTTTTCAAACTGGGAGCAGACGTTCTTACAGGGGGAAATCATATTTTTGATCAATCTGGAGTTGCAGCGTTTCTGGAATCTGAAAAAAGAATGCTACGTCCACATAATATGCCAACCAATGTTCCCGGCAGGGGAGTTTCTGAAACCATAACAGACAGTGGGAAAAAAGTCATTGTCATACATTTGCTAGGGCAGAGGAACATGCCTCTCATTGGTAACGATCCATTTGAATGTTCTAATAATCTACTTTCAAAATATAAACTAGGAGAAAACGCAGATGCTATCGTTGTTGATTTTCACGCAGAAATCACCTCCGAAAAAAACGCGCTTGGGCATTTTCTTGATGGAAGGGTTTCTGTTGTATTTGGAACACATACGCATATACCAACCTCTGATGATAGAATTTTAGAGCATGGAACCGCGTTTCAGACTGACGTAGGCATGTGTGGCGATTTTGATTCAGTAATTGGCATGAAAAAAGAAATAGTAGTGGAAAAATTCTCCAAAATTCAAACAAAAGTAAAATTTACTGGGGCAACCGGAGAAGCTACATTGTGCGGCCTCTTGGTCGATACAGACGATAAAACTGGACTAGCAAACTCAGTGAAGCCAATAAGGCTCGGAGGATTGCTAACGCAGACTATTATATAATATTTTTTTTTAAATATTACAAAACAATTTTCAAGACAAAATCTTTATTACAAAAAAAAGTGGCAAATTAACTTTATGTAAATATTTTTGACTTATTATATGAATATAAAATATTTCATGTGCTACAGGACAAGAATGACATATAAAAATATTTAATTAGGAGTGAAAAGTAAAAGATAGTTTTTATATTATACCATTTCACGTTTTGGATTACCTAAACGCCTCCAGCAATACGTTCTCTGACAGTTGCCGCCAGACAGGCGATTGTTAATGGGAAATGGTGTTAGTTTTCGAGAACGAATAATTAGGAGAATTTTTAAGGAAAGACATCTTGCATAATCGCTCTCTGCTTTGATGTACGTAAGAATTCGAAAAGTGTATTAATAGCAAAAATGTCTTAAAAAGAGGTCTATTCAAGAGTATCTATGTGGAAGAGAGCATTAAGATGCTGTGTACATGAAGATCTAAACAGAGAATTTGAGTGATGAAGTTCTTATGCGAATCGGTAAGAGTGCATATGTTTTTTTATTAGAGGTGGTTTATACCTGTTTACAGATGATAAAAATCAACAGTGTTTAAATGTTACAGGAAAAATAAAGTGGTTTAACCAGTTTAAAGGATATGGCTTTGTTGAAGTAGAAAATATGCCAGAAGATGTTTTTTTGCATTTTTCTGTTATTGACCAGTCAGGTATAGATAAGCTTAATAATGAAGATGTAATTATTTGCAATATCGAAAAAACTGATCGAGGTTTCCAAGTAACAAATGTTTTAGATGT
>JAISYW010000109.1 GCA_031269645.1 Holosporaceae bacterium | reverse complement strand
CCTGAGCTTGACAAATATCAACTACGAGAAAAGGTTCCTACTATAATAAAATCCAGAGATGGGTTGAATTTGGTTTGTTACCTGACTAAATCATATAATTTCGAAATTGCTAATCCCAGGAAATTAGTCATTTTTGTTCATGGTGGTCCTTGGTGGCGAGATAGTGATTATTGCGATCCTGACGTCCAGTTGTTGGCTAATCGCGGTTATTCTGTTTTACAGATAAATTATCGAGGATCAACGGGATTTGGGAAAAAATTCACCAATGCAGGCGATGGTAATTTGGATAAAATCCGAAACGATATAATCGACGGAGTCAATTGGGCGATTAAAAATAAAATCGCCGATAAAGATCATATTGCTATCATGGGAGGAAGTTTTGGCGGATATGCCGTTCTTGCTGGTTTAGCCTTTACTCCTGAAGTGTTTTGTTGCGGAGTGGATTTGGTTGGACCGTCTAATTTCATTACGCTTCTTGAAACAATTCCTTCATATTGGTCGCCCGCACTAAAGGCTCTCCATAAATTTTTCGGAGATCCAAAAACCGAAGAAGGGCGAAAGTTTTTGGTGGAAAATTCTCCACTTACGCGGGCCCATGATATCCGGAAACCTTTGATAATTTTTCATGGGAAAAATGATCCTCGCGTTAAACAAACGGAAGCCGACCAAATTGTTTCAGCCATAAAATCCAAGAAATTACCGGTTGCTTACATTTTGTATCCAGATGAGGGGCATGGTTTCCATAAAGAGCAAAATGCCAAGTCTTATATGGCGTTTACGGAGATTTTTCTTGCGAAAATCATGGGGGGAAGATACGAACCAATCCATTCCGGAGAGCTCGACGGATCCTCTTATCAAATCGTTGAAGGAAAAAATATAATTGGCTTGAAGTAGTTCATGAATTTTTTGGGCAACCGCACCAATATCTGCAAAAACAAATTTACAGTGCCGTGCTCTCTATTGTTTTTGACAATTGTTATTTTTTCTCAAGTTTTTTTTAAGCAAAGTTATACTTCCCCTGATGCAAAAATGAATATATATCTCGTTGCAGCATATGACGAACAAATAAAACGACATTTTTTGCCACCAAACGTCTTACAAGCAAGCGCACCAGATTATGAAAAAGGGAGTTTCCCGTTAAATAACGTTTTTCCAATTTATTATGGCAATGCTTTGCATACAATTTCCGGATATTTAAGTCTAATTTTTGGTCCTGCATATGCATTGTTTACAATTTTGGCATTGACTACATTTGCAGCGTTGTGGTCGTCTTATGTCTTGCTATTTTTGCGTAGTGGATTGAAATGGGCTTCTGCTATTTTGTCGATGATGTCTGTGTTTTCTATTTATAGTATGCAAAACCTTTTTATACGCGGTGCGCTTGCCGAGTATTTTGCTACCACATGCCTTTTTATTGCCGTTTGTCGCATTTTGCTTTGGTATTTTAATAAAATTGAATCATGCTATCGTCATTTTTGGATTGCTTGCCTCTTTTACGCATTGGCCATCAATACGCATCCGATAACTTTTTATCTTTCAAGTATTGTAGTGTTTTTTTTCTCATTTTTTTCGCTGCGAAAACTGACGACGAACAATACGCCGCAGAAAGATCTGTTAATTTTTATCGGCGGACTTGTTCTTGTGTTAATGTCTATTCTGCATTTTATTCTTGCCTTTTTATTGCCATCTAACGCAGCAGATGGCCACAGAGTTTCTTTTACCTCCCCCCTCATCTTACCGCTTCATCCAGCGCTTAATTCTTTGCTAACTAGGCTTTTTCCATTGCCATTCGATTATCGTATGCTTTGTTTTGATTTTTCGCAAATTACTGTACCATATCTTGATGCACAAATATCTGTCTTTGTCGGTTTTTGCGTATGTTTCCTACTGGCCGAATGTTATCGAAAAAGAAACATCGCCGCCCGGGAAGAAAAAATCAACACTCGCGCGGCCGTTGTTTGTTTGCTCATGTCTTTTTTAATTCTCTATTTTTCTGTAGGTGTGTCAACTAGATTGGAGTATTGTCTGTTTAGTATAATCCAGTTTAAGTATCGACTAATAACATATATCAACTTGTTCATGTATATGGCTCTTGCGTTCATCGCGCCTCTCTGTACATCGTACAAAGAAATTCGATTAAAAACGTTTCTGCATTTTTTGGAGACGTTCTTTTTTTGTGGAATTATTATATTTTTTACGCACTATCGAAGTTATTCTACGGACGATTATGCTTATCGTATTAGCAAAAGCAAAAACATTTCCGATTTTTTGAGCGCAAATTCATCTGGCTTTTTTTATGGTCGTTTTCACTATTGCGTTTTCGGTGAAAATCAAGACTTGTTTTACCAAAAATATGGAAAACTATTGCAACGTTGTTTACTCTTTTCTTCGTCCGAATATATAGGGTATTTACATGCCCAAAGACAGCAAAATATTATTATAGATAAGCCTACCGCCTTATATGTGAATATTGCGCCTCATCCATGGAATAATGTTGTAGTTATCAGCAAGGACAATGCATCAAAATCTATCAAGAACATCGTTGTTTCTACAAAGCAATTTTTTATTCTGGAACCAGGCGCCTATGTAATTAAATCATCGTTCTCTCCTCCAGTAATTTGGATTATTTTTAGATATATTTACTATATTACTATATTGATCCTCACGTTTCTTTGTGTGCATCACACGCGTCGCGAATGCTTTAATGGTACTACCACTCGACGAGAGAAATAATGGGTCTGCATTATTGTTTTAATGGACTATATATTTTGCAAAACGATTAGTACAAAATTTCCCTTCCACTATCCAAACGATATGCTGGTTCCAAGGACATCTCCGGCAGAATTACTGGAAAGTTTAGGACACTAGGATGAGTATCGCCAATTCCGGTAACCAAAAATACCAGAATTGTTATCGATTCAAAAATCTTAGAATACGAAAAGATACTCTGCGGCTCGGAAAAATGAAGAAAAAACCACCGAAACAAATTCCAAAGATTTGCTCAACATCGCCGCCGCAACTGTGCAAAAAAAATTACTTGACTTAGTAATGCGATTTTTCATATTGCTTTAGTAAAAAATAAAAGCTACCATATATAATATCGAAAAAATATTAAAGCGGATTTATTGACGAAGTAGTGTAAAGTATTGGTTTTAAATAGAAAAGATCGATGAAAAAAGCGTTAATTACAGGAATTACTGGACAGGACGGATCTTATTTGGCGGAATTTTTGCTTAATAAAGGCTATGAAGTTCATGGAGTAAAACGTAGAGCATCATCCTTTAATTCTCAGCGCATTAGTCACATTTATCAAGATTGTCATTTGGAATCTTCTCGTTTTAAATTGTATTACGGCGATCTTACCGACGCCACTTGTTTGATTCGTTTGATTCAAGAAATTCAGCCGGACGAAATTTACAACCTTGCCGCCCAATCGCACGTAAAAGTTTCGTTTAATTGTCCAGAATACACTGCCAATTCCGATGGTTTAGGAACTTTAAGAATTTTAGAAGCTTTGCGTATTTTGGAATTGCAAAAGAAAACGAAATTTTATCAAGCGTCGTCGTCTGAACTTTACGGTTTGGTTCAGGAAACTCCCCAAAACGAAAAAACACCGTTTTATCCGCGCTCTCCGTATGCCTGCGCGAAATTATACGGCTACTGGATTACGGTCAATTATCGGGAAGCTTACGATATATTCGCCGTTAATGGCATTTTATTCAATCATGAGAGTCCTCGTCGCGGAGAGACGTTCGTGACAAAAAAAATTACGCGCGCCGCCACCAGAATAAAGTTTGGATTAGAAGAAAAATTATATTTAGGTAATCTCGATTCCAAACGCGACTGGGGACATGCGAAAGATTATGTGGAAGGCATGTGGTTGGTATTGCAGCAAAACACACCAGAAGACTTTGTCCTTGCTACCGGAGTTACAACTACCGTTCGCGATTTTTGTCTTACGGCATTTAAAGAGGCCGGAATCGATATTGAATTTATCGGAAATGGCGTTGACGAAAAAGGGATAGATAAATCAACCGGAAAAGTTCTTATAGTAATCGATCCAGAATATTTCCGTCCTACAGAAGTAGATTTATTGCAGGGAAACGCAGCTAAAGCGCGCGAGAAACTAGGTTGGAAACCAAAATGCACTTTGAATATGCTGATAAAAGAAATGATTTCAGAAGACATGAGAGAAGCGCAGAAATTTCTTATACTCAAAGAAAAAGGGGATATCGAATTGCCTTCTCGGGAAATTTAAATCGTGCATAAAAGCGCGAAAATATATGTCGCCGGTCATCGTGGCCTTGTAGGATCCGCAATTGTAAGATGTCTTCAAACATACGGATATGAAAATATCATCACAAAATCATCTGTTGATCTTGATTTAATGGATCAAAATGCCGTTCGTGAGTTTTTTTGTACAGAAAAACCTGAATATGTTTTTCTGGCGGCCGCAAAAGTCGGCGGAATTCTTGCAAATTCAACCTATCCTGCAGAATTTATTTATCAAAATTTGCAGATCGGCGCGAATGTTATCCATACAGCCTACAAATATGGTGTGAAGAAACTGCTAAATCTAGGCTCCAGCTGCATTTATCCGCGTTTGGCTCAACAACCGATGAAAGAGAACTATTTACTTACTTCTGAGCTAGAATCAACTAATGAAGCTTATGCAATCTCTAAAATTGCTGTCATTAAGCTATGTAAATATTATAATCAACAATACGGAACAAATTTCATATCAGCTATGCCAACCAATCTATATGGCGAGAACGATAATTTTAATATGGAAACCGGTCATGCATTACCTATGCTAATACGACGATTTCATTTGGCAAAACTGCTACAAAAAAATGATTTCGATGGAATAAAATTGGATTTAAAGAGACGTCCTATTGGATTTGGAATTAATCAAAGCGAAGTTATATCTCAAAATGATATTGAAATAGAACGCATTTTAAATACGCTTGGCGCATATCGGGAAAAAGTGATTATCTGGGGAAATGGTTCAGCGTACCGCGAGTTTATGAATTCGGACGATTCCGCTGACGCTTGCGTTTATCTAATGAGAAACAAGAATTACGACGATATTGGCGAATTTGTAAATATAACTTCCGGAGCGGATATTTTATTAAAAGATCTGTTTGAAATAGTAAAAGAAATCGTTGGATTTCGGGGTTCAATTGAGTATGATACTAACAAGCCAAACGGAACTCCGCGTAAATTAATGGACAACACGAAAATTCAGTCGTTTGGATGGAAACCAAGAGTACATTTGATAGATGGCGTAAAAAAATTATATGAATGGTATGTGCAATAGGATATGTCCCTCGTTAATTTTCCAAAAGTAACGGTAATTACGGTTGTATACAATTTGATAGAGCACACAAGAGAGAAATTTTTTCGGCAGTGCGTTGAATCTGTATGCAAGCAAACTTATCCGAATATTGAGCATATAATCATCGACGGAGTGTCAACGGATGGTACTTTAAAACTACTAAAAGAATATGCAAAAAAAGGATGGATTACCTATTACTCAGAGCCGGATACTGGAATTTATGATGCCATGAATAAGGGAATTCTTAGATCTACCGGAAAGTACATAGCTTTTTTGAATTCCGATGATTATTATTGTGATAATTATGGAATAGAAAAAAGCGTGGAAATTTTGGAGAATTCTCAAGTAGAGTTTTCTTACGCTTCGGCTTATGTATTACATAATGCAGAAATAGTTTGCAGTATTTGTCCAAAAATAGAAAATTTCTTCGTACAAATGCCTTTTTGCCATCAAACTGTATTGATGAAAAAAGATATTCTTATAAAGGAAGGTATGTTCGACACGAGTTTCGTAAGCGCTAGCGACTATGATTTGGTTGTGAGAATGATACTCAAAGGTTACAAAAGCGTGCATGTTAGTAACTTCCTTGTGGTTTTTAGACACGGCGGATACTCTACAAACGGACCGCAAAATATTTTGCTATCCCAGAAAGAGCAACATAGAGTTTGGAATAAATATTTTCCGGATATGACAGTGAAAATTCGCAGAAAAAACGGATGGGCATTCTTAGATTTTTTTGTTACTAATGATTTACTGAAAAGGCTAACGTCGCTAATTAATGAAAAAAATGCACCTAAAATTAGGTATCGAAAAGTCGGAAAGAAGTTTAAAATAAGAAATATAAGATATTATGATTTTTTAATAAAAACATATTTTGTTTTTCAAAAAATTCTGTTTTTCAAAAAAAAATCAATAAAAATACCTCCGAATAATAATGGAGAAAAAATATGGTATATTTTTGGTATAGAATTATTCAGAATCAAAAAAAGCCGCGATTTTGTAAAATATTACCTATTATATGCGCCAATTTTTGCCACAAACAATACTCAAAGTAAAAGTTGAAGGCTTATCTGAACTTTTACGCGTCGATCAGGTCGTCATTTAGATCGGTTTGTATAACGTGTACTCGAGAAAAGTAGACTTCTCCTAGAAAAGTGTTGATTGCTTCTAGAATTTTTAACGATTCATGCTGCACTTCTAGCGCATGTCCTTTTTTTGCTTTTAAAATTAACATTTTATTCGAAGGAACTTTAACGATCTTGTAGGGAACGCATACAGAAGCGATATATTCTCCGACGACAGCTTTCCAGTTTGCGAAAATTTCAAGATAGGATGGTTTGTTTTTTACATTTTTTATCAGATTATCTGTAATTTCTCCGATAGCATATGCAGAAACTGAATTTTTCACAAACGGATTCCCTTATTTACTACGCAAACAACAAATATTTTTGCTTATGCATTTTTTTTAGCACACTTTTGGATGGCGTTACTAGAATATATTCGGCGCTCTTATTCCAAACTTTTATATCGTCCCGAGAATTTCCAGCATATATAAAGCCTTTCTCTCCAAAAGCTTCAACTAAAACGTCAGCTTTGGCGGTAGCTCTTAAATTTACGCGAAAATCGCTGGCAAAAACTCCATCAAAAATATTCAAAAAATCGGCGATTTTGTTAGCGTATCCCTCATTACAGGCGGTCGCAAGAAAAATTTTATATCCTTCTTTTTTCTTAGTAATAATAAAGTCAAGAAACTTTTTGTTGTAATTTAGCGAAGCAACGTTGATATCTACGCGCTTGGCCAGCATAGCTTTAAGATAAGCTCGTCCTCTCAAAAACCAATAAATTATCTTCAGGATATTAAAAACGCAGGCTTTTGCATAAAGACATACAGCAACCATCGTAACGTCGTCTTTTATTAAGGTGCCATCCAGATCGACGCAAATGGGTTTTTTAGACGCAAGGGTCATGCCTTTTTGGATACGGTGACCATTGCGGGACGCAATAACCTGTCATAATGCATATATCCCATTTGAAGAACTTGTATTATTGTTCCTTCATCATGATCCGAACTATTCACTTCACACATGGCTTGATGGCATTGCGGATCAAATGTGGCGCCGTCAGATATTTCTATCTGAAAAATCCCATGTTTTTTAAAGATAGAGAGCAATTCTTTTTTACAAAGCAATACGCCATCTAACAATGCTTTTAAACTAGTATCATTTGCGGTTTTATCTTTAATTGAGGCAGAATTTTCCATAACTCTTTCGAAATTATCGGCTATGCTAAGCAAATCTTTTGCGAATTTACCATTTGAATACTTAATCGCCTCTTCTTTTTCTTTTTCTGTTCTTTTTCGAATGTTTTCCAACTCGGCGGCTTTGCGCAACACGGTTTCTT
>JAISYW010000092.1 GCA_031269645.1 Holosporaceae bacterium | reverse complement strand
CAAATAACCGGATTTCCTAGACATAAAAACCTCATTGTTAATACTAATATCAATATACTAATAATGACAAATATTTACAATATACATGGGTATTTAATAATGAAAAATGGTATAATTTGTATTGTTGTAACGTTCTACAGTTCGAGATAGCTATGCTGAGAGGAATATAAGGCTGAGTGGCTTGCTGAAAGAGAAGCTCGTAAAGTGAGATAAACATAGTGATTAATTTATTGTCTATAGCCGCCAGCTTATCGACGGAAAATGTAGAGAATGTATCGTCTAGAAAATAACGAACTTTTGCGCGATTTCCGAACTAGAAGATATTTTGCAAGCTGTCAAAAAAAGCGCTTTTCTACTCCCATCCGCATAGCAATCGACGCTTTTTATGAAAATGCTTCAATAACTTCTTGTAATCAAGATAAAATTTTCTGAGCGGAACTATTTTTCACGAACGTTCGTATTTGATGACGTAAACCTAGTGGATGTCCCTACCGTTTTAAAAATGTCGCTAACTGCTTGTAATTACTGCAAAATCTGAAGCGGCGGAACTGGAGAACGAGTTCGTGAGAAGGTACGTCTGCTCCACCGATTTTTTGGTTAATGTAAGCCCGAAAAAAGACACGAAATTAATCTATATCATCCAAGTTGACACCGATCCTCGACAAATGCTCTTTTGTTAAGGATTTTTTCCCAAAAGTGGAGTGCAGCCTGCCTCCGCGTCGATTGTCCATAAGGAACAGACCGCGAGTCGCCGACTTCTCTCTAGACAAAAAGGCGAGTTTTTCGCTATCCGGCGGTTTTTCGGATCTTGCCTTTGTGTCGTAACGAAGGAAAACAAGCAGCAATTCATCGACTTCACCATAATTTATCAACCTATGCAACAAATGAGCCGTTTCATGCACAATTATGGCGCTTAGTATTTTTATGATTTTTTCTTCAGTATCTAAAAGACATACGTCCTTCTGGCGATTCAAAGCATTCCCCATTATAACAAAAACATTTTCAGAAGTTTTTTTATTCCATATACCGATTTTAGCACACTCACTTGTAGTGCCTGCAACAAAGTTTGGGATATCGATAAATATTTGGACATTTCTATTGGCCGCTCTTTCACTTTGTTTTTGTCCGTCTTTGGCGCATCCCAAATTGAGCATGTCATTTTTTTGTTTTCTCATTATTTCGATCATTATCCTGTATAATAGTACTCGTCCAACTGATGATGATGCAATTTTTTCAAAAGCTTTTAGGAAATTTCGCTTCTCCATATTCAACCAATCAGATACAGTGTTTCCGTGGAATTCTTTTAACATACATATAATATAATTTAATTTGTGCATATTTTTGTTGGAAACAAGATTTTCGTGTTTTTTAAGCAAAATTTCCCAAGCCTGCAATTCTTCTAATGTAGTTTGGGTTGTTGGTGTAGGCAACTTATCAATATCGCTTCTGCTAGGTAGCAAACCTTCAAGAGTTTTAGCAAATTCTTCAAAATCTTTATTAAAATCAAAATGCATAATTCTTTCTGGAACTGATGGAGTAGTTGTAGTACCAACTTTACTTTTACTTGAAGAATGAAGTATCGGTGGCAGTATTGTTGGCGTGAAAAATGATGCGGCTGTTCTGTTGGAACACTTGGGGTAGCATTCATACTCCAGCCGGCTTGTATATACATCATATTCGTGGGAGCAGCTGAACTTGAAGATGAAGAACTAGAAGACGGGCTACTCGAAGAAGAACTTGACGAAGAGCTGCTGCTGGAGCTTGAAGAATAACTTGGGGAGGAACTTGAGGAAAAATCAGAAGGTGCAATCATCTTCTCTATAACCCGGTCCAAAGTTTGTTCAGGCATATAAGGAATCACCCCAAACATTTCCATATACCATCTGGTAATTGGATCATTATTTGGATCAATGCATGGGACATTCGCGCACGAGTATACTACTGCATCTTCGACAGTCGGCTGACGACCGTCCGCTGGAAAAACAATGAGGTGATCATGCATTGGAGATTCTTCGGTGCCTTGTGGTATTACTACAAAGATAGATTCTTGCTTTGGCTCGGTTATTTTGATGTTTTTTAATACGCGATATTTTGTTATTGTGCTACCTTCTCCTGTTGCTCGAATATATCCCAAATGTTTAAACTGAAACTGAATCGGATCTTGTGTATAGCAAATGGCAGCATCTTTAATGGCCATAACTAATGAATTATCCTTTGTTTTGTAGACATAACGCGGATCTACATATAAAAAACCACCTTTGTCAATAATCGTATTAATATCAAAATAAGTCTGCAATCGCACCGGAGGTAGCGGCGGAAGCCGGCCCGGAGATTGCTTTGCATCAGAAGCTCCCTTTCCCATCCCACATCCATTCTCAACGCCAGCGCAAATCATAACGCATATGAGGAAAATTCTACCTATTTTGCTTAAAATCAACGACATTTTCGGCGTTTCCAATCTATATAAATCTAGTTTTCCATAAATGATACCTACAATTCGTTAAAAAATGTTAATGTTTGAAAGTTATTTGATTAAATTCAAAAAATTGAGAAAAATTTCTTTTCCAATAAACAAAAACATTGTTTTGCAAAATTTGGTCTTAAGAAATCCATATTCTGAAGCTATTTAGTAACTTTTTGTTAACATTTACTCCATAAAATTGAGGAAACGTTAACTTTTAGGAGCAATGGCATGCAGGCTAATTT
>JAISYW010000103.1 GCA_031269645.1 Holosporaceae bacterium | reverse complement strand
ATTTCCATAGGAGAAGATAAAATCCTGAAGAAAAAAAAGAGTATCACATCGATAATACGCCTGCTGGCAGCAAATGGATTGTCGGAAGTTGTTACATATTCTTTCACGAAACACGATTACGCCGTTGAATTTAAGGAAGATAAAAATCTAATTCGTTTGATTAATCCGATTAGCGCAGATTTGGATGTTATGAGGCCGTCGTTAATACCGAATTTATTGCTCACCGCAAAGCGTTCGTTAAATTATGGACAGTCTGCCGTTAGGATCTGCGAATCTGGAAATGTATTTTACAATACTTGTCAGCAAGATCTGCATATTTCTGGACTACGTACAGGATCTGTGGACGAAAGAAATTGGCGTAGCAAAAGCAGAATCGTAGATGTATTCGACGCTAAATCAGACATTATTTCATTATTGGAATATTTCGGAATACATGAGAAAGATATTACAATTGAATCCAGTATTCCGTCTTATTATCACCAGACAAGAGGTGGAGCTATTTTGTATGGTCGAAAAAAATTAGGTTTTTTTGGCGAATTACACCCAAAAATCAAAAAATTCTTTGATATCTCAGAGAATGTAGTTTGTTTCGAGATATTTGCTGATGTTCTATTAGAAAATCGTAAGAAAAATCAACCGTATACTTTGAAAGTGTATCCAAAAATTAGTAGAGATTTTTCATTCGTTTTTAGCTCTAAAACTGCAGTTGGGCAGGTTGTTAATGCAATATACAAACTAGACCATAGAATTTCAAAGGTCGACATTTTTGATCGTTTTGCCATAAATTCCCTTCAGAATTCAATAGGGATTGCCGTAGTCCTGGATGCGATCGATAGAACCCTGACGGAAAGTGAAGCTCAAGAAGTCTCGGAAAAAATTATTCAATACGTTAAAAGTGCAGGTGGAGAATTACGTGGGAAATGAAGGAGTTAATCAGAAATTTTGCAATAATTGCTCATATTGATCACGGGAAATCTACATTAGCCGACCGTTTAATGCAATTTTGCGACGCCGTTAACCCTAGGGAATTTAGGGATCAACTGTTGGATTCCATGGATATCGAAAGAGAACGCGGAATTACGATCAAGTCCCAAACTGTTCGCTTAAATTATAAAGCTAAAAACGGAAAAACATATCAAATAAATCTAATGGATACGCCTGGACACGTCGATTTTTCGTATGAAGTAAGTCGTTCTCTTGCAGCTTGCGAAGGATCTGTTCTTGTGGTGGATGCTACTCAAGGAGTCGAAGCTCAGACGTTGGCGAATGTATACCAGGCGCTGGAACATAATCATGAAATTATAGTCGTTCTTAACAAAATTGATCTTTCCGCTGCAGATATAACAAAAACAACCGAACAAATCGAAGATGTAATAGGTCTCGATTGTAAAAATGCGATACAAATATCCGCAAAACTCGGAACTGGCATAGACAATGTGTTAGAAGCGATAGTTTCTCAATTGTCAGCTCCCGAAGGAGATGTAAATGCTCCACTAAAAGCTCTTTTGGTAGACAGTTGGTATGATTCGTATATGGGGGTCGTTACCTTAGTTCGAATAAAAGACGGATCAGCCAAAAAAGGAATGAAAATTCGACTAATGGCGTCTGGAATGACATATTCCGTTGAAAAAGTAGGTTTTTTCTCTCCTAAGATGACTGAAACTAACGAATTAAATGCTGGAGAAATTGGATACGTGATTGCCGGAATTAAAAGCGTTGGCGACGCTCGGGTCGGCGATACGATTACCGAAGAAAATAGACCTGCTTCCCAGCCATTGCCTGGATTCAAACCATGCGTTCCTGTAGTTTTTTGCAGTATATTTCCGGTTGATGCGGTTGACTATGCTAAATTAAAGGATAGTCTTATAAAGCTCCAACTCAATGATGCAAGTTTTTCTTTCGAGGCGGAAACATCTCAGGCGCTAGGTTTTGGATTCCGCAGCGGCTTTTTAGGATTGTTGCATCTAGAAGTCATAGAAGAAAGACTGGAACGCGAATATGATCTTGATCTCGTTACTACGGCGCCAAGCGTCGTATACAAAGTTCATATGAGTAACGATGCCGTAAAAGATATTCATAATCCATCCGATATGCCAGATCCCAGCGCAATATCTTTTATTGAAGAACCATGGATTATAGCTAAAATTATCGTTCCGGACGAATATCTCGGCAATATATTATCTTTATGCCAGGAAAAACGTGGAATTCAAAATGAATTAACATATGTAGGATCTCGCGTTTTGCTTGAATATCAATTACCGCTCAACGAAGTAGTATATGATTTTTACGATCGTCTAAAATCAATCAGTAGGGGATACGCCAGTTTCGATTATCATCTACACACTTATAGGAAAGACGATCTTGTAAAAATGACGATTCTCGTAAATGGAGAACAAGTGGATGCTTTGTCCATGATCGTTTATCGCGGCAATGCCGAATATCGGGGACGCGCCCTTTGCGAGCGTCTAAAAGATCTTATTCCGAAGCATATGTTTAAGATTCCCATACAAGCGGCCATTGGCGGAAAGATAATCGCTAGAGAAACAATCGCAGCTTTTAGAAAAGACGTCACGGCAAAATGCTACGGCGGCGATATTTCTCGCAAACGTAAACTCCTCGAAAAACAAAAAGAAGGTAAAAAGAAAATGCGCGAAATAGGAAACGTAAAAATTCCGCACGGAACTTTTTTAGCAGCGTTGAAAATGAATACTGAAAGATAGTTGTGTAATCCCGACCAGAATTGTGTACTAATACAACATATCTTCCAGTAGGAGATATCTAAAAAACACGAACTACTTTTTCCGTATGCAATTACGTTGTAATAACGACGCGTTTATTATAATATTTGAAAAATTCCGCGGGCGTAGCTCAATGGCAGAGCATAAGCTTCCCAAGCTTGTTACGAGGGTTCGATTCCCTTCGCTCGCTCCGGCATTTTGATTAGAAGCCGGCTAGTTATCAAAGAAATTCTAGCTTTAGGCGCGCGGCGTTTAAAACAAACGACAAATTACGCGAAAAAGTCTTGCGGTAATCAATCG
>JAISYW010000099.1 GCA_031269645.1 Holosporaceae bacterium | reverse complement strand
AAATGTTTCGATATCAATTGGCTGACGTAATTGTACACCCACGCTATATTCATCGCAAGTTTACCAGAAGCTCGGGATTGCCTTTCAGCTCATTGCAATAACAGAAAAAAATCGTATTGCAATTAACAGAGAATCGTTTTTGCGATTTGGTACGGATTAAAGACCGAAGATTAGTTGATTTCTCAGTCTTTCTGCCAAATAATTGGCGAACCCTTTTAAAACACTAAAAATTAGCAAATCTATACGTACGTCGGCATCTCTATTAATAACGAGTTTTTGATTATATAATATATACGTTTTACCGAGAAAGAATAATGGAAAAACATTTCGACGATGGCGTGTATCAAAACGCAAAATCTTGGCCGTTTGAAGAAGCGCGCAAACTATTATCGAGAAAGAATATTAAGGAAAAGGGATACGCTATTTTTGAAACAGGGTACGGGCCGTCAGGGTTGCCTCATATTGGAACGTTTGGCGAAGTTGCTCGCACTACCTATGTAAGACATGCGTTCGAGCGTCTCACAAATATAAAAACTAAATTGTATGCATTTTCAGACGACCTGGATGGGCTTCGTAAAATCCCCGATAATATTCCCAATAAAGATATGGCGGCGAAATACATTGGTTTTCCACTAACTAAAGTACCCGATCCGTTTGGGTGCCATGATAGTTTCGGTCGGCATAACAATGAAAAACTAATGGAATTTTTGAATTCTTTTAAATTTGAGTTTGAATTTCAAAGTTCCAGCGAATGGTATCTTTCCGGGAAATTCAATAATATCCTTTTAAAAGTTTTAGATCGTCATAAAGAAATTTTAGCAGTTATGCTTACAAGCCTAAGGGAAGAGCGAGCTGCAACCTATAGTCCTTTTTTGCCCGTGTCCCCCAAAAGTGGACGAGTTTTGCAGGTTAACATCGATGAATACAGGGTAAATTCCGGAACTATCGTTTTTCGGGACGAAAACGGAGCATTAACCGAATTACCTGTGACCGACGGACATTGTAAGTTGCAATGGAAAGTTGATTGGGCGGCACGTTGGGCCGCCATAGGAGTTGATTACGAAATGTCCGGCAAAGATTTAATCGATTCCGTTAAATTATCTTCAAAAATCTGCAAAATTTTAAATGGCGCGCCTCCAGAGGGGTTTAATTATGAATTGTTTTTAGATGAAGAAGGAAAAAAAATCTCGAAATCCAAAGGTAATGGCTTGAGTGTCGACGAATGGCTTCGATACGCACCGCAGGAAAGTCTTGCTAACTTCATGTTTGCGTCTCCCAGAAGTGCGAAAAGATTGCATTTTGACGTTATTCCAAAGCAAGTGGACGATTACGGCGCTCATTTGAGGAATTTTCAAAATCAAGAACCAGCCAAGCAAATCGACAATCCGGCGTGGCATATAAACGACGGAAATCCACCAAAACCAGAAGGAGAAATATCGTTTTCCCTTCTATTAAATTTAGTTAATGTATGTAATACGGATAGAAAAGACGTTTTATGGGGATTTATTAAAAAATATATGCCGCAGGCAATGCCGGAATCTATGCCTTTTCTCGATCAATTAGTTTTACACGCCATTAATTATTATCATGATTTTGTAAAATCAAAAAAATGCTATATTGCTCTTATCGACAAAGAAAAGGAATCGTTGCGAGATTTGCTTTCGGAGTTAGACAAATTAAATGGCGGCGAATCTGCCGAGCAAATTCAATACGTCGTGTTTGAAGTGGGAAAACGTCATGGATTTGCCGATTTAAAATCGTGGTTCGAGTTTTTGTATAAAAATTTATTAGGCCAGAGCGATGGACCGCGCATTGGGTCGTTTATCGCGCTTTATGGAATTGATAATAGTAAAGAACTTATAAAAAACGCCTTAAATAGAAAATAAATGACTAAAAAGCAATTGGATCAAGTTATCGAATGGTTTATTGACGCTGGAGTAACAGATTTGATTTCCGACAGCCGTCCGACTTATAAGAAATCCGCGAAAGACATTACGACTTTGGCGCAACTAAAGGAATCCATCTTGAAAATAGATATTCCGCTGAAAGATTGCGCCATTAATATGGTTTTCGGAGTTGGAAACGAACGCGCTGAAATATTGTTGCTGGGAGAAGCGCCGGGAGCGGAAGAAGATAAGCAGGGGATTCCATTTGTTGGACAAAGCGGTCAATTATTAGATAAAATGCTTGCCGCCATAGAATTAGATCGAACAAAAGTATACATAACTAATATATTGCCATGGAGACCGCCCGGAAACAGAACTCCTACAAACCAAGAAATAGAAATGTTTCGCCCTTATGTTTTGAAGCATATTTCGTTAATTAATCCAAAAGTAGTCGTCTGTTTAGGAGGAACGGCCGCAAAGGCTTTATTAAAAACATCGCAGGGAATAGTGCAATTGCGTGGAAAATGGATAAACATAGAAGAAGTTTCCGCAAAAATTATTCCAACATTTCATCCGGCATATTTGTTGCGCGCTCCGTCGCAAAAAAGAGAGGCCTGGCAAGATTTTCTTAATATAAAAGAGGCTATTTCAGCCTTAATATGAAACAGGCTATTTCAGCTTGAATTTGAGTTTCAAAATTAATTTTAGTTGTTTAAGAGGTATTTGGAAGAATGTCTCTATCTGCTCCCTGAAAGATGTTGAAGCTACGGCTGATTTTTGCGAATCGATGTTTTCAGATTTTTTCTGTTAATTTTAATTTTTCCTTGTTTTTTTCAAAACATCTCCATTAATTTTAAAAAAGCAACTTGACGGGAAGTAATTATTATCCTATTTAATAATATAACTTTTTTTGTGTGGTTTTTGTGGTTGATGCGAGGCAAGAATCTGTCGCGCAAGTGGATTTTGTTTTGGAAATGGAAAGTTTTTATTTTAGGGAGGCTAAGAAAATGGAAAAGATGTAACTTTTGGTTGTTGCATAGATTGCAACTTTGCGTAGGTCTGCAATAATGTCGATCTCGAAAAATATGAAACAAAAACAAACGCTTAACCAAACTTAAATTTAAAAAAAGGAATAAAAACATGAAAAAATTAACACTAAATGCCTTGAGCGTGGCGTATGCTATGGCCGCTCTTAATGTGAACGGAATGGATACAGTGAGTCAAGATCCTTATACGCCGTCGCAACAAAAAATGTGGGAGACCATTGTGGGCAAACGAGAAGAGCTTCGAAAGCAAGAGTCGCTGAAGGCGGAAGAAAAGGAAAACTTGAGAAAAGCTGAGGAAGAACGCCTAAGGCAAATAGGAGAGTTCGAGGAGATGCGGAGAGAGTTCGAGGAGATGCGGAAAGAGCTCGCAAGGAAAGAGGAAGAGCATGGGCGCACTATGATGGAAAAGGAAAAAGAGCTCAAAAGTGCGAAAGAAGAGCTCAAAAGGAAAGAAGAAGAGATGAAAGAAACATTCAAGAATGCGGAAAAACTTGTGGAACTCGATGCTGAACTTCGTAAGAATGGAGGTTGTTTGGTCGGAGGAAATTATGTTGGAAATGCAGCTAAAAAAACGGTTGCTGTTTCCGCCGCCAATTATTATTATTACCATGTCGTGGTGCTTACAACGTGGGAAGCGCTGAATGATAAATGTAATTGGGCAAAAAATTTGTATCTTTATGATGGTGGGCTTGTTAGTGCTTTTTGTAGCTCACACGAAAGTTACCCAAATATTAAAAAGTTGGCGATTTTTGGTTGCAAAAGTTTTTCGCCTTCCCCACGAATTGCGGTCGTGTTTCCAAATTTGGAGGAATTATCATTCTATAACTGTTCTTTTGCTGACACTTCTTTGATCCCTCATGTGGTCCTTGGGTTGCAGCACTTGAAAGAGCTTTGGCTGCCAGGAAGCCTCAGTGGTGCTACTCCGACAAACGAAAAGACCATGCCAAGTAAAAATATTTTTTTCATGTTGTTTATACCCGTCACTTAAAAAAATAAACCATACACAGGTGTTTATTTATCATAATTATAATTT
>JAISYW010000098.1 GCA_031269645.1 Holosporaceae bacterium | reverse complement strand
AGAATTATAAGTTGCAAGAATATCATTGCAATGAATTATTACCGGAATTATGTGCGCAAATAAAAACGCGTTATCCGGACGTCAACGTAGTATCCGGCGATTGCCAAAAACGTCTGCCGTATGAGGACGCATATTTCGACAGAATTATCGCTATTCACGTTTTAGAGCATTTGCCAGATCTTCCGGCTGCCATAAGCGAATTCAGAAGACTACTTGCTCCAGATGGGTTGTTATCCGTAGTGATACCATGCGAAGGCGGCGTTGCGACAAAAATAGCTCGTAACTTGTCGGCGCGTCCGCATTTTGAGAAATTGTATAACCAAAGCTACGATTGGTTCATAAAATCTCAACATATTAACATGCCGGATGAAATATTATACGAGCTCAAACGATATTTTTCCGTCATACACAGCATTTGGTATCCTTTTCTGGCGCCGTCCGTAAATTTAAATCTCTTTATTGGACTCACGCTTAAGCTGATTTAACTGAACAAATCGAGTACCGATAAGCAACTATGGATGAAAACTTGGATTAGGTGTATTGCTGGTTCGTCTTAGTGACGATTTTCTGCTCATGGAAACTAGTGAAATTATATTCTACGGAACGGCTGTATGACTACAGCGACTATAAAATGACAAGAAAGAAGCTTTGCTGGAATAAACGCAAAGTAAGAAGTGTAAATCATGGCCCTAAACGTTACACGTAGAAATTCTACGTGAATTGTAATATATTTCCATCGTCTATGTTTTTTCAATCTGCGAAGAATGGAAAATGTCGGTTAATGTTTTAGACGCCGGACTAGCTCAGATGGTAGAGCGGCTGATTTGTAATCAGTAGGTCGTTGGTTCGATTCCGACGTCCGGCACCATCTGAAAAATTGCTTAAAATTACCGGGGAACACTGGAAAATTAGGAGTTGCATTGCTTGACGTGATATTTTCGGAAGATGATTGTCGGATTCAGTCGACGACAGACAAATAAGCCTAAACGCATCCAAAAAATTAGCCGTATTGCTTTTAACAATTTTAGATATCTCTCAAAAGCACCGCTATTCGCCGATGCTTCTTTTTCTTTTTCCTGCATGTCTTTTCTGTTTTTTGCGCTTTCTTTCAGGCCAGAAGCTTGGAATTTATTAAAGCTCGATGCAGATGAGTTGAGGAAATCCATATACGCTTCCAGATAGTAAAAAAGGTCCAAGGCAGCGAATTCTAAACCCGCTTTTGCTGAAATTTTTGCTGGAAATATTTTAAATGTAATACCGGCTTTAGCTCCTTTGGATTTTGTGATTGTATAAAATGAAAGCCCTGAGCTGCCGTACGAGTCACTGGACACAAATGTATCTATATTTACATTTGTTCCCATAGGTGCCGGAATATTTATGGACAAACTGGTAGACGAGGAACCGATGACGCTTTGTATTCCTTCCAAATTAGGTTTTATTTGCGATAGCATTTTCTCTGTGTTATAGCGTGCAAATGTCAGATTTATAAATTTTTCAGCAAGATTCAGGAAATTTACAAAATAATCTGCTGCTGAAAAAGCGGGATCTAGATCTATGTTTTCCTTGACTTTGGTAAAACAGGATATGGCGTACAAATATGAGTCACAATATTGAATTTTGCAATGAATTGATGAAGATATTTGGGATTATCCAATAAATATAGAAAGAGTTTGGCTGAGACCTTTGATTTTTCAGGCATACGGCAAAAATACTGCAAAGCGATATCAAAAATTCAGATAATATTATCGCGAATTGTTTACTTTCTTATTTTAACTATTCGTTGATATTTTACGTTTTTGGATGTAATATTAAATACTTAGTTAAAAGCGAGGCGATTTATAATTATGGCAGGCAGCATTAATAAAGCGATTTTGGTCGGCAACGTCGGTAGGGATCCAGAAGTAAGAACGGCCCAAGACGGTTCAAAAATAGTTAGTTTTTCCGTAGCCACATCTGAGTATTGGAAAGATAAAGCCTCCGGAGAAAGAAAAGAACGCACCGAATGGCATCGGATTGTTGTTTTCAACCAAAATCTAGCTGAAGTATGTGAAAAATATCTTCATAAGGGATCGAAAGTGTATATCGAAGGGCAGCTACAAACAAGACGATGGCAAGATCCAAATGGCGTCGAGAAATATACGACGGAAATTGTTCTATCAAGGTTTAGGGGAGAGCTGACTCTTCTGGATTCGCGCACACCAGAGGGAGCAAGCGCCATGGAAAATCCTCACGACGACAGACCAAGCGCAAATGTAGTAATAGACGACGATATCCCTTTCTAATAACTCATGAGTTTTAAAATGAATGGAGATTTTTCTTGAGTAATGGAGACAGCAGCGTAGTTTCCGTATCGCTTGAAGAAGAAATGAAACGCTCATACTTGGATTATGCCATGAGCGTAATCGTTGCGAGAGCACTACCGGATGTTCGGGATGGATTAAAGCCTGTTCACCGGCGTATTATTTACAGCATGACTGAGTGCGGATACGACTACAACAAACCATTTCGGAAATCTGCACGCGTGGTCGGCGATGTTATCGGTAAGTATCATCCTCATGGAGAGTCAGCAATTTATGAGTCTATGGTACGTATGGCTCAGCCATTTTCCATGCGAGATACTCTGGTTGATGGACAAGGAAACTTTGGATCGATGGACGGAGATCCAGCTGCCGCTATGCGTTACACCGAAGCAAGGCTTTCCAAAATCGCCCACACGCTTACAGAAGACTTGTACTGTGATACCGTCGATTTCCAACCAAACTACGACGAATCCCTAAAAGAACCAATTTTACTTCCGGCGCGTTTTCCAAATTTGTTAGTCAATGGAGCTGGAGGTATCGCGGTTGGAATGGCTACCAATGTGCCGACTCACAATCTAGGAGAAGTTATAGACGCTTGCGTTATGCTAGTTGACGATCCCGACTCTTCGCTAGAACAAATAATGACTGTGATTAAAGGACCCGACTTCCCTACTGGCGGCTATATTGTTGGACGTTCCGGAATTTTATCGGCGTTCCAAACGGGACGTGGATCAATTATTGTGCGAGCTTGTACAAAAATTGAAGAAATCCGCAAAGATCGCCAAGCAATTATTATTACAGAAATTCCTTATCAAGTTAATAAATCAAAATTGATCGAAAAAATAGCGACTTTAGTTAACGAAAAAGTAATTGAAGGAATTTCAGATTTGCGAGACGAGTCTGATAGAGATGGAGTACGAGTAGTTATCGAACTAAAAAAAGACATAAATTGCGACGTTATATTAAATCAACTATATAAAAACTCTCAATTGCAGACGTCTTTCGGAGTCAATATGTTGGCTTTGCATAACGGCCGTCCGAAATTGATGAATTTAATAGAAATATTAAATGCATTTATCGAATTTCGCAAGGAGGTTGTTGTTCGTAGAGCGCGTTTTGAACTAAATAAAACTCGCGATAGAGCACATTTATTAATCGGGTTAGCGATTGCCGTCGCCAATATTGACGAAATCATAAGAATTATAAAATCTAGCCCAGACCCCATATCGGCCAAAAAAACGCTTATGGAAATAGACTGGACAGCAATCGATATTGAACCGTTAATTCGCTTAGTCGACGATCCTTCGAGTATATATGCGAACGGTAAATGCAAATTTACAGACGCTCAAGCTCAGGCAATTCTTGATTTAAAACTACATAGGCTAACAGCACTAGAAAGAACGAAAATTTCAGACGAATTAGCTCAATTATCAGAAAAAATAAAGGATCTCTTAAACATTCTAAGCTCTAAAGAAAGAGTTTTACAAATTATTCGCGACGAATTAATTTCCATAAAAACAGAATTCGCAACTTCCAGGAAAACCTCAATTGAATCTGACGAAACAGAATTAGAAGACGAGGATTTCATTCAAAAAGAAGATATGGTGGTTACTATAAGTCATAGCGGATATATTAAAAGAGTTCCGCTAAGCACATATCGCTCTCAAAAAAGAGGCGGAAAAGGCAAAACCGGAATGACCACAAAAGAAGAGGATTTTGTTCATGACCTTTTCGTGGCCAACACTCATACTCCAGTGCTATTTTTCTCGACTTTGGGTATCGCATATCAAATGAAAGTCTATAGGTTGCCGCTTTCCTCGCCGCAGTCAAAAGGAAAAGCCCTAATAAACTTATTCCCGATCAAAGAAAATGAAACTTTAGCAACGGTTTTAGCCTTGCCGCAAGATGAATTCACTTGGAATACTTACGATATAGTTTTCGCTACTTCCCGCGGCACAATTCGTAGAAACAAATTAAGCGATTTTATAAACATAAAAACAAATGGAAAAATCGCTATGAAATTGAATGATGGAGAAAAATTGATATCCGTCGCTCTTTGCAAAGAAGGTTCTGATATCTTAATTTCTTCAAAATTAGGAAAATGCGTCAGATTTTCCGTAGGAAATTTACGAGTATTTTCTGGCAGAACATCGCTTGGAGTTCGAGCCATAAAATTACTTGGAAACGATGAAGTGATATCAATGGCGATCTTGAATAATGGAACATCAAGCGCAGAAGAACGTGAAGAGTACATTAGGTATTCCAATTGGCTCAGAAGAAGTAGCGAAGAAATTGTAGTAGATCAAAAAATGGATCCTCCGGCCAAATTCGAAGAAATGAAAATTCTAGATCAGATTATAATTACTATAACAGAGCGCGGCTTCGCCAAAAGAACTTCATCGTTCGAGTACAGAACCTGCAGTAGAGGGACCCAAGGCGTTAAAAATATTGATATGAATTCAAAAAATGGCACCGTAGTCGCAGTGTTTCCGGCAAACGAAGATGATGACGTTATGCTAGTAACGGATTCGGGAAAATTAATTAGATGCCCAGTATCAAGCGTTAGAATTACCGGAAGAGCTACCCAAGGAGTCATATTATTCCGCGTAGAGAAGGGGGAAAAAGTTGTATCAGCCGTAAGATTAATTGATGAGTATAAAGAATAGGGGAGCAATGTCGTCTATCGTTTTAAAAAATGTTAACAAATCTTTTCAAGACAGCCAAATTATTAAAAATGTAAATTTGACCATAAAAGATGGAGAATGTACAGTTCTGGTTGGCCCGTCTGGCTGCGGAAAATCAACGATATTAAGATTAATTTGCGGATTGGAAGACGTTGATTCTGGAGAGATTTTCATTGGCGATAGGTGCGTAAATAACGTTCCTCCGGCTAGCAGAGGAATTGCCATGGTATTTCAATCATACGCGCTCTATCCACACATGACGGTATTCGAAAATATGGCCTTTGCCTTGCAAGTACGTAAATTGAAAAAAGAAGAAATAGAAACTAGAGTCACAAATACTGCACAAATACTAAAAATTGATCATCTATTACGCAGAAAACCAAAGGAACTTTCTGGAGGACAAAGACAACGAGTTGCCATTGGACGCGCAATTGTCAGAAATCCATACGCTTTTCTATTCGACGAACCGCTATCTAATTTAGACTCGGCTTTACGCTGCCAAATGAGATACGAACTCGCAAAATTGAAAGTTCAGTTAAAAACGACGATGGTTTATGTCACCCATGATCAAGCGGAAGCTATGACTTTAGCGGATAAAATAGTCGTTATGCGCGAAGGAATTGTTGAGCAGGTTGGCTCTCCTCTCGAATTATATAATTCTCCGATAAATACGTTTGTCGCAAAATTTATAGGTTCAAGCGAAATGAATATTTTTGAGATATCGTATTTACATCCATCTGGAAAACTTTCTGTCTTTCAGCTACAAACCGGAGAACAGATCTCCTTTTGGCGTAAAGAAAATATTGAATATAATATTAACTCTAAATATTATCTTGGCGTTCGTCCTGAAAATATTGAAATATTAGCTCCTGACGCGTTATTTTTTGGAAACAAATTGGAAGGTAGCGTGTTATTATCAGAGAATCTCGGCGGAGAAGGAATCATGCATGTCGCACTAAAAAACGATTCACAAATAACCATAAAAACCAAAACAAATATCATCGAATCAACAGGAAATAATATCAGATTAGGATTCAGTATCGACAAGTGTTACCTTTTCGATGAAAAATTGAACACTATTTTTGGAATAAATTCTATTCTGCCAAAAGATTAACTAAACAAAAACTAGATATTAAAACATTTTTTCTGCTGTATCTAGTATGCGATTCGCAAAGCCCCATTCATTGTCGTACCACGCGACGATATGAGCAATAGTTGAATTAATTACGTCGGTCAAAGTAAGATCGACTATTGAACTTAATGGAGAATGGTTAAAATCAAGCGATACCAATGGTTCTTTTGTATATCCCAAAACGTTTTTTAGCTTTCCGTCGGCATATTTAATAATCATTTCATTAATATCGTTAATAGAGCTTTTTTTCGCTGTAGTAAACGTAAAATCCAGCATTGAAACATTTGGAGTTGGAACTCTTACTGATAATCCCGATAACTTCCCCTTCAATTCTGGAAAAATTTTTTCTATCGCATTAGTTGCGCCTGTTGATGTAGGAATAATATTCATCGCAGCAGCTCGCGAACGTCTTATATCTTTATGATTCATATCGACTAAACGTTGATCGCCAGTATAAGAGTGAATAGTAGTGGCAAATCCGTTGAGTATTCCAATCTCTTCATGAATAGCTTTTATGATTGGAGCCAAACAATTAGTAGTACACGAAGCATTTGAGACGGTAATGTCTTTATTAATATCGATAGAATCGTCATTAACCCCAAATACTATCGTTTTATCCGCGTCTTTAGATGGAGCAGAAATTAAAACCTTTTTTGCTCCAGCTTTTAGATGCGTTTGACTATCGCTTTTTGTTTTGAAGATACCAGTGCACTCTAAAACCAAATCAATTTTTAGATTCTTCCAAGGTAGATTAGTAGGAGATTTTTCTGATATATATGCTAACCTTCTACCATCAATTGAAATTTCTTTATCGGATATTTTACGTATATCGCAATTTAATCTTCCATGTACAGAATCATATTTGAGGAGATGAATGGCACAATCGATATTTAATAGATCATTTATGGCGACAATTTCAAAATCGTATTTCTTGTGCGATTCACAAAACGCTCTCAAAACTAAACGCCCTATTCGACCAAAACCAT
>JAISYW010000072.1 GCA_031269645.1 Holosporaceae bacterium | reverse complement strand
GGAACTTGCTCAATGTCGCCAATAAAATTGCTTATTACATTTAGTATTTCATACATATTTGGAATTTTTGACGTGGTTTCTATGATTTTTCCATCTTTATCGAGAGTATCAGTTAAAGTTCCAAAAATAACTGTAAAAATGTATTTTTTCTTTGATTGTTCAATAAACCTGATAAACTTCCTAGCTTCGCCTACGCCTATTGGCAGCACTCCAGTGGCAAAAGGATCTAAAGTTCCTACATAACCGACTCTCTGGTTAAGCGTATTTCTTACCTTTAACATTGCAATGTTTGATGAAATTCCAGCATGTTTATCAAGACATAACCATCCATTGAAATTCTGCATAAAAAAAAACTTTTACATAAACATACAGCAATAGAAATGGTCGGGGCGAGAGGATTCGAACCTCCGACATCCTGCTCCCAAAGCAGACGCGCTACCAGACTGCGCTACACCCCGGCGAAATATTATTTACATCAACGATTATAATATTTCAATACTATGTTGTAGATCTTGAGTTCATAAAATTGTGAATAACAAAGCGCATAAGGTCGTCTTGCTAACTATTTAGTAGCTTTTTGTTGTGGATGCTGGAAATATTTGAATCTTATGATAATTATGTTAATATTCTGTTAATAAGATATGCATAATTTTCGGTCGCTTGTAATAATCGAACTTATTAACAAATTATTAACAGAATAAAATGCGTTACGAAAAAACTATCTATTAAATAGTTAACAAAATATATTGAAACGTTGAATTTTCCTGTGTATATATTCACATAAGTTAGTTTTATTTGTTGTGATGGTTGAAAAAATAAAAATTCGTGGCGGGCAAAAAGTAAGCGGAAAAGTCCAAATTTCAGGCGCGAAAAATGCGGCTTTGCCGTTATTGGCAGCTTCTATATTGTCAGAGAACGAATTGCATTTAAAAAATATTCCACCGTTAGTCGACATAACAACGATGCTTACGTTGTTGGAAAATCTTGGATGCTCTTCTCTTGTAACAAAAAACTCAATGTACGCAAATTCCGTAAAGCTGAAAACAGATGGAATAGGTAATTTGGTAGCTCCTTATGAAATTGTCAAAAAAATGCGAGCTTCGATTCTTGTATTTGGTCCTCTTTTGGCTAGGTTTGGGCGGTGTAGTATTTCATTACCTGGTGGGTGCGCCATCGGGGTTCGCCCTATTGATCTACACATAAGAGGAATGGAAGCTCTTGGCGCAAGAATTGAATTAAAGGATGGCTATGTACATGCAGTAGCTCCGAATGGTCTTAAAGGGGCGGAGTTTGAGTTTCCTATATCTACAGTTACCGGAACGGAAAATATATTGATGGCGGCAACTTTGGCGGATGGCGTTACCGTTCTGAAAAATGCGGCTATGGAGCCCGAAGTGGTTGATTTAGCTAATTGTTTGAATAAAATGGGAGCGAATATTTCTGGTCATGGGAGTAAAGTTATTACGATAAAAGGTGTGCAGCATTTAAAGGCTGCAGTGCATGAGGTTATTCCTGATAGGGTTGAAGCTGGTACATATGCGATCGCCGCGGGTATTACGAAGGGAAACGTTGATTTAATTGGAGTAAATTTAAGGAAGTTGCTTCCTAATTTTATAGAAAAAATGGAACAAATAGGATTGATTTTTTCTGATATTGAAAATGGTCTTCGCGTGCAATCTTCCGGTGAAATTTTACCTGTCGATATTGAAACGGAACCATTTCCTGGGTATCCAACAGATTTACAGGCTCAGTGTATGTCTATGCTATGCATCGCTAACGGAATATCAACCGTAAAAGAGAATATTTGGGAAAATAGACTTATGCATGTAGCCGAATTATTAAGGATGGGGGCCGATATTGCTGTTTGTGGTACGCAAGCGAAAGTTTGCGGAGTAAAGCAATTGAAGGGGGCTCCAGTGATGGCTACCGATTTGAGGGCGTCTTTTAGTTTGATTTTAGCTGCGTTAGTTGCTCGGGGTGAAACGGTGATAGATAGAATTTATCATTTAAACAGAGGGTATTGCTGCGTAAAAGAAAAATTTGCCCAATGCGGCGTTGTTGTAGATAAAATAATGTGGGTTGGTGAATAGTATGAAATTAACGAATGAACAAAACTTTAGGTCGGACGTCTTGGAAAAGGATTTTGTTGTTGTTGATTTTTTCGCCGAGTGGTGCGGTCCTTGTCGGATGATTTTGCCTTTTCTTGAGGAAATTCAGGAGGATGTTGGCGTTGAAATTGTTAAAGTTAATATAGATGAATGTCCAAATATTGCATCGCAGTATGGTGTTATGAGTATCCCAACTCTTATGGTCTTTAAAAGTGGTGAAAAAGTATCTACAAATGTTGGAGCTGCATCTAAAGGTCGTATGATTGATTGGATAAAATCTCACCAATAGGTGTTTCACGTGAAACCTATGTGTAATTTGGGAAAATGTGGAGGTTTTGGAAGTGAGTAATGATTGTGGGAGAGATCTATAATATCCCATTGGGCGAAGATTTTTTAAAAAGGGTAGCTTTATTAGGTAGTGAAAAGATAAAACTTGGCGAAAGGTATAAGATATTCCTTCCAAGTTTCAGAAGTTGTAGAGAGTTAAAGAAAAATATCATATTACTGTTTCGAAAAACATCATTCTTTTTACCGGAAATAAGGTCAATTTCGGACTTTATTAGAATAGAAGATCAAAAAATCATATTTTTGTTGGTGAGATTGCTGTGGGATCGAGGATTTCACGCTTCGGTTAACGCATTGTATGATCTTGCAGTGAGTTTGTGCGCCTTTATAAGGGATTTAGTTATAAATAATGTAGATTGCAATACTGTTGCGCAAGTAGTTCCGATAAATATGGAGGAATATGTTGGACATACTATCGGTATTATTAATGACATAATGAAGTCCGCCGAAATATCGGAAGCTATAAACGTTTCGATATCAAAAATCAATTGCTTTATTGAGTCGTTGCAGGATCAAAAAGTGATGGCAGTAGGTATTGGGGAAACAAATTATTATACTAGGCTTTTTTTAAAGAACGTTATGAATTCTAAATATGGAGTGTTAGTAATTTGTGGATCTGAATTGCAGAATGGTAAAAATTATCAAATTGGTTGCGAACTTATGAGTTCAGATGTTAAACGTGTTAAATAAGATGCGACGTAATTCAATGGTAATGGAGGAGTTCAGTTCCAGATCAGAAGAGGCTTTTGCCGTTGCGTTGTCGATAAGAAAAGCGATATTTAATCGGCAAAGCGTGCTGGTTGTTTCTCCTGATCAGAGTTTGACAAAAAAAATAAAATCTGAACTGTTGAGGTGGAATATCGTGATTGATGATTCAATTAGTTGTCAATTTTCTAAAAGTTCTAACGGTCTTTTTATAGAGCTATTGATAGAAGCTTTAAAAAAGCAGTATGAAACAACCGCTATCATTAATTTGTTTAAATGTGTTCGGGATTATTCTGATAGGGCTCAAGAATTAGAGGAATTTTTTAGAAGACAAAATGCCGTGTCCTCCAATTTTTTTTTAGCATTCGAGCAGTGGGATAAAAAAAAAGAAAATTCAGCGCTTTGCGAAATAGTAGAAAATATAAAAACAATCAAATTTACCGTTGATGCAGAAAAAACATTTTCGGAGTGGTTCCATGGTTGTTATCAAATCGCTGAATGTATTAATTTTGAAAGCGCTGAAAAATTTTTTAGCATTGCAAAAGGTATTTTGAGGTACTCCGAGTTGTTACCTACAATGAATTTTGAAGAATTTTGTGCGTTTCTTAAAAACCAAGTCCTTTCGTTACCGATAAAGGATTCCAAAAAACACATGGATAATGTGGTAATTCTTGGAATCCTGGAGGCGCAACTTTTCGATGCGGATTTGGTGATTATCGCCGCAGCTAACGAGGAAAATTGGTTTGTTTCAAAAGCATACGATTTTTGGCTAGATGAATTAATATTAAAAAAGCTAAATATAAATCTAAATGCAAAACACGAATTCGTACAATGTGTAATTGAGAGTTTGCTACACAAAAAGAATGTGTTAATTACGCGATCAAAAATAGTCGATGGCGTAAGAATGCAGAAATGCAAATATATCGAGAAATTAGCGGAAAATGTAAATCTCAAAAAGAATGGAGAGTTTGGTGGATTGATATCTTCTATTAAAAAATCTCATAAACGCGTAATGATAAAATTTGAAAAACCAAATCCGGCCCTGAACTTACGTCCCAAAAAATTGTGGGTATCAGACATAGATTTATTAATAAATAATCCATATGTGTTTTACGCGAAAAGAATACTCAGACTATCCGAGACAAAGCATATAAATGAACCAAAAAACATTAGAGGAAATTATTTGCATAATGTATTGGAGGCATTTGTAAAGAATGCCAAAAACAAAAACGATATTGAAGAATTAAATTATTTCGGGCAAGAAGTATTGCGTAATAGTTTGTTAAAACCTAATGATTTTGGTCTATGGTTTTTTAAAATAAACAAGATTTTCTCTTTTATTGTGAAGAATTTAAATCCAAAGTATCGATACATAACTGAAATAACTGGAAGTTTTTTTTTAGAGGTATCAGATAATTGCCGCGTGCAGATATGTTGTCGAGCCGATAGAATAGATGTGAATCAAAATGATTTTTTGTCGATAATCGATTATAAAACAGGTTTAGTACCAACAAAGTCGCAGGTCAATTCAGGACTTAAGATTCAACTGCCAGTCGAGGGAATAATTGCCCAAAAAGATGGTTTTAATTTGGGAAAAACGAGAGTTGAACAACTGTGTTTTTGGTATTTAAACGGGATTGATAAAAGATGTATAGCGATCTCAAATAATGAGGAAGAGACAAATGCATTGTGCAAAAACATTTATGAGAAACTAATTGACATAATCAAAAAATACAATGTATTAGGCGACGCTTATGAGGTGAATACTAGTTCTTCGTATGATGAATCATATATGCATTTGGCCAGAGTAAAAGAATGGTGCCAATGATAGAGGAAATAAGTAACATTAGAGCTTCGTGTTGGATTTCAGCTTCTGCGGGAAGCGGCAAAACAAAAAAATTAATAGATAGAATATTAGTGTTGTTGCTGAATGGGATAGAACCGTCAAAAATCCTGTGTCTGACTTATACAAAGGCCGCTGCTTCGGAGATGTTGATGCGTCTGGCGGATTGTTGCTACAAATTTCATAAAATGTCGCATGCGGAGTTATGTTCCGAGTTAATTGATATTGGCTTTGACGATTCGTTTTTATACGTAGCAAAATCCCTATATGAAAAAAGTTTGCGCCCCGAATGGGTATCGATTCAAACAATTCATAGTTTTTGTTTTTCTGTATTGGAGCGTTTTCCTTTGGAAACTGGTTTGTCGCCCGGAGTAAAGCTATGCGATGATTATCAACGAAAAAAGCTGATAAATGAATCCATCGCTTTGGTTTTATCTGATGAAAAATACAAAGATCATTTAGAAATTATTGCGGAATACACAACCGATATCTCAGAATTTATTAGCGATTATAAGATGGTACAAATCAAAGATTTTGTTTTTAAAATCGATAATTTTGTTGAGTTATATTATGATTTTTTTAATCTCGATAAAGAATGGAATAGTCTTGGAAATCAAGAGATTAATTATAGATTATTAGCAAAATTATTTAATGATAATCAGAGGCATATATTTTGTGAATTGGCGGAAATTTTGTCTACCGGTAGCGCGAGCGATATAAAAACGGCCGAAATATTATATAGAAACGCGGAGTGTTTGACTGAAGAATTTGTGGAGGTATTTTTAACTAAAACGGGAGAATTACGCGCAAATTTGTGTACGCAAAAGATAAAAGATTTATCTTGTCATGATCGTATGCGTGCGATTGCACAAAAAGCTCTAGAATTTTGCGAACTTAAAAAACGTTATATTACGGCAAAGGCGAATGCGTCATTTTTTTCTGCTGTAAGACAAATAATTCATAAATTTATTGAGTTAAAAACCATAAAACATTGTTTAGATTATAATGACGTTATTTCTTTTACGACTACCTTGTTAGAAAATACCTGGGTTATGTATAAAATTGATAGAAAAATAGATCACGTTTTAGTTGATGAAGCTCAAGATACCAGTCCAGAACAATGGGAAATAATAAAAAAGATTACAAATGAGTTTTTCGATCATTATCAATCAAATAGAACAATTTTTGTAGTTGGCGACGAAAAGCAATCAATATATTCGTTTCAGGGGGCTAACGTCAAATTATTTACCGCAATGCATGATTATTTTAAAAAACGATCTCTTGCTTGTGGTCAGAAATTCTACGATATTCTGCTAAACACTTCATATAGAACAACCGGTAATATTCTTTCATTTGTGGACGATATTTTTAACGAAAAGTTCCCTAATGTAAAACATGTTTCCGATAGAAATAAACTTTCAGGCGTAGTTGAGGTAGTTAATATCTTTGAAAACGGCGATGAAAAACGAAATAACAACGGCGATTGCATAGAAAAACAAGATACTGGCCAAAAATTATCGATTTATTTGGCGGACTTTATAAAAGACTCCATCGAAAGTAATATTTTTGTGGAATCAAAGAATAGAGCGGCCAAAGCGTCTGATTTTCTGATTTTATTCCAGCGTAGAAATATAAGTACTATGAAAAATATCATTTATGCTTTGCGCAACAACGATATTCCTGCTGTTGGCATAGATAAAATGCTTCTGAAAGACGAGTTGATAGTGGAAGATTTAATTGTTTTTGCGGAGTTTGCGGTTTTTCCTTTGGATGATTTAATGTGTGCTCGTTGTTTAAAGTCTCCGATTGTTGGGATGACAGAAAATGATTTGATGCGCGCTTGTATTGATCGAAAAGATGAAAAACTATGGAAATATCTTCAGAAAAATGAAGAATTATATAAGAAATATTCTTTGGAAAAATTAAAAAACTACATGGGAAAAGCCTTTGTTTTGTCAGCTTATGATTTTTTCATGAATGCCTTAACCGATGGAGTGAAAGAGAAATTTCTTGATCGGTTAGGAGAGCAATGCCTAGAGGTTTTATACGAATTTTTGGAGGTGGTTGCGAATTATGAAAAAGACAATAACTCATCGTTACAAAATTTTTTGATGTGGTTTAGATCTTTTGAATATGAAATTAAAAATGAATCTTTTGCCGAAGAGGATGCGGCGCGACTAACGACGGTGCACGCTTCCAAAGGTTTGCAATCTCCTTTTGTCATAATTGCGGACAGCCATTTCTATAGGGCCAAAAACGATAAAATCTTACAAACTGATGAAAATATATTATTTTGGGATTTTTTAAAGGATTGCCGACCAAATAGAGTTATTCAGGAGTGCGAAAAAAATCTGCAAGCGCATGCAGAAGAATACAATCGTTTGTTATATGTCGCACTAACGAGAGCTGAAGATTTTTTATACATTCTTGGAGAGAAACATGAAAAAATGCTAAATGAGAAATGCTGGTATAATCTCATTCGGTCAAAATTGGATGACAATAAATTTATCAAAACTGATAGATTCGGTGTTCAATCGAACAGGTATGGAAAATATTCGTATTTTTCGGAAAAATGCGACGATAATCCAGAAACGACAAACGAACCAATTACCATACCAAATTGGTTCTACGAAAAATTAGAAACATCTGATCAGGAGGATGTTGGAGATTCTACAAAAACAATGTCCATGATATATGGCGATTGCGTTCATTTTTTACTAAGCGAGGCGCCAAGATATTTAAGTCATAGTTTATTTGACGGTATTGTCGATAGTTTAGTGGAGAATTTTGATTTACCAGACGAATATAAAAAAGCGGCGAAAACGGAGGCGTATAACGTCATAAAAAAGTTTGATTTTCTGTTTGATTCAAATTCAATGTCTGAAGTAACGTTTATATACAAAGGGGAAGAGGGAAGAATTGACAAGATAGCGTTTCAAAACGATAACGTATGGGTAGTCGATTTTAAAACTGGCGTTCCTCAGTCGGATGTGTCTTCAGAGTATATATCGCAACTTGCTTTATATAAACAAGCGGTTTGCGAGATTATGAAAAAAAATGAAACTAACATAAGGACTGCGGTTTTATGGACGCAATCGTTGAAGTTTATTGAAGTGTAGCATTGTTTTTCTAACCGTTTATTAACTTTTTGCAAATATAGTCAGCTCAGAGTAACAGCTGAATTTGGTTATTAAATGGGCGATTATGGTAAAAATTCTCCGCGGAAATTTATAAAAAAGATAAGGCAAGAAAAGCGCGGATATGCTTTGATTCTTGTCGCGTGTTTTATTCCTGTTATTTTTGCCGGCATTACTTATTTGAACAATAAGATAAAAGAATATCATGAATCTAACCTTGGAAAGGGAGCAGTTCATTCCGTCGGCATGGCTGTTTTAGAAAAATTTGATCCAAGCAAAACATTAGCAGAACAAAAAAAGAAGGTCTATTCCGCCGGAGCTCAAGCGTTGAATGATAGAGGGTTCAGTGTTTTAAAAAAGGCAATTTTCCCAGCCCCTACGACAGTGCCGGTTTATTATACATCAGTTACAATTAAAGGAGACATCT
>JAISYW010000063.1 GCA_031269645.1 Holosporaceae bacterium | reverse complement strand
ACGCCCTCAAAAACAATTTTTGCGCTTACAGACTCGGCGGCAACGCTCTTTTCAGACAATAACGCATCCGCGACTGGGCTTCCGGTTTCAAATACGATGTATTCCGATATCAAAGGTGTCTCGGCCTCCGCCAAATATTGCAAGGCGCCTTTGCTGTCCTCCGCTTTTAAAAAACTCGCCAATCCAAGTTTCAGGTTTTTAAAATCATGCCGGAAGCTTCGGATTTCCGTATTTGTTTTGATGGATTGTTCATAGCGTTTCACCTGCTCGTCCATCTGTTGTTCCACGGTATTCACAATGTTTTTGTAATTTAAATTGCTCATGCTGCTTGTAATCAATATCGGCCATAAAAGGCCGACCAATAGAATTAAGGAGGCTGTAAGGATTTGAATTACCGCCATTCTTGTTGAGTGCGGATAATCATAAAAAAATGAGGAAAGAAAATAAGCCAAAGAGACGCTGCCTAAAATAAAGAACAGCAAAACAATCTTTAAATAGCGTGGTAAAAACGCCAGTTGCCGAAGAAACCCGACAAAAACAATCTTTTTTAAAATCAATAAACACAGAATCAAAAAAACGCACTGAAAAACGATATCAATCATAATCAGAACCAATTCGCTCACCAGTAAGCTTCTGGCAATCCAAATAAAAGAAATAATGAACGCGTTGGACGCTCCAAAATAAAAGAGCGATGTGTAAAGCACCTGACTTTTCCGAATGTTTTTTATTGTAAATATCGGGACTAAAAAAATCAATATTGTAAACAGAGAACCAGAGAGATAATTTAATACCGTATTTGGATAGCAATATGAAAAAATAATGTTAGGAAGAAAGAGACACAAAAAGCAAAGCAACACATTTTTTTTATTTAAACGCCCCGGGAATAGTTTTATCAAGACAATATGAATATTTACAAGAGATATGAAACATTCAAATCCTGCTATCTGTCCCATTGTTCACTCCTTTGCTCTAAGCGTCTTGGGTTTTTTAAGTCAGAATAGTTTCGATAAGCATTTTTAAAAGATGTCAGATAATTTCTGCTTATGTGTACCTCATCGCCATTTTTTAAAATGATATTATCGTTATCATACTTCGCGATGAAATTAAAATTGATAATAAACGCGCGGTTCACTTTATAAAAATGAAGCTTTGGCAATTGTTTTCGAACAATTGCCATTGTTTTTGCGCATTGAAGGGTTTCTTTCTCCAAATGAATCAAACAATTTTTATTCATGGCCTCCAAAAAAACAATTTCATTTGTATTGATATTGATATTTTCCCTGTTACATTGCAGAAGTATCGGGTAATCGTTTCCGTACATTTCAAAATAGTCGTCCAAAGCGCTGAATAATTTATCATAATTCAAAGGTTTTTCAAAAAAACGAAACGTATTGACCTCAAACGCTTCATAAACAAAATGCGGAAAACTTGTCAGAAAGATAATAGCGCAATTATTATTTCTTGTACGCAAAGTTCTGGCGGTATCTAACCCATCCATACCATCCATTTGAAAATCCAGAATGATTACGTCATATTTTGTAGTAGACGCAAGCAATTCCTCTCCAGAAAAAAACTGATCGACAATTAAATCTAAACGCCTCTTATTCGCATACTCAAAAATATGAGGTCTCATATCCTGTATTAACTTTTTATCGTCGTCACAAATCGCCATCCGCATACTGATAACCCTTTTTTTTAAATGATAAATTACCTTTGGCTCTAAAATAATATTCTCTTGCTCCATTACTTATGACTTCCCTTCGATTTTTATGTAGTTTTGAATCGAAAGGGGGTGTAGTAATGTCGTTTTTTTATTTTCTTGAAAAACTGTTTGGTTGGAGATAGGTAAAACATACCTAAAATAAGGCAGCCGTTGTTCCTGCAACAGGCTGTCTTGTTTTTTATACAAAACACCGTTTAAAAAATGTATAAAAAAAAGAAGCAAAAAACTCAGATTCTGCTTCGCAGGATTCCTGAAGCGGTTTTGCACAGGTTTTTTGTCCGCATTTTTAACGGGAATCAGGATTACATCCTTGAATGCTCAATGGCGTTAATGATATTTACTAAAAGCTCCTTTTTCTCTGTATTCCATCCTTTTATCAGATTATATATTTCTGAATTTAAAAAATCTGTTGATGTAATATCTGTGTCTGCAACCAATAGTTCTATTTTGGTGTTAACAATGCCCGCTATTTCATCCAGCCGCTTCAGCGATACCTCCGCGACCCCACGTTCAATCTGGCTGATGTAACTGATAGACACATCAAGCTTTTCCGCCACATCGCCTTGGCTCAATCCCCCCTGTTTGCGATATCGTTGTATTCTTCGTCCGATTATTTTAAAGTCAATCACTTGTATCACCAACTTTATTATACTAACAATAGCTTCAATTGCAATAAATAAATGGGTTAAATATAAATTGTATTACTTGATTATCTGACAAAAAGATACTGTTTTTTTGTGAATACACCGTTTGCTCCCCCAAAATAACCTTTTACTCCATCATTTTAGCATATTATATAATTT
>JAISYW010000052.1 GCA_031269645.1 Holosporaceae bacterium | reverse complement strand
CCGATGAATTTCAGTACTGGTATAAACAAATAAATACAGACTTTGCCGGCGACGAGAATGGTAATGGTTTTGTGCGTGAATTTCGAGATCTTGTTATGCAAGATTCGGCCATAGCTGCCTATAAAAACAAAACCAGTCTACCAGATTGCGTAAATTTTATACTGGAGGAATGCGCTTATGTTTGCGCAAATTTGCGTAATTCTGCGCTAGTATATCCGACTGATCCTCCTGCTTCGATGATGTATTGCGCTACCAAATATAAAATAAACTTAACAAACCTTTCCTATAAAACATCTAAACATGCCCAAAGAAACAGCGAATGCCGTAAACATTTAGAAGCCGAGGATGTCCTTGATAAAGAAATTGCTTCGTTTATGAAAAGAATCGTGTCGAACGTAAACTTTTTCGTTATTGATAAATTTGGTAATCACGTATATAAAAATTACGCCTATTCTAGGCTTTCTGGCGCTGTAAACGCTAAAGAATATAACAAAAAAGCCTGGAAAATAAATATGCGAGTTATGAAAACTAAAAGAAAGATTTTGGTGGAAGAGCGCGATGGAGATACATATTATTTAACCGTTAAAGCGCCATTGATAATAAACGATGCGGTAGAAGGAGTAATTGGACTTTCCGTTGATACTACAGAAAATAAAAGAATAGAGAAGTTAAAAAATGATCTGCAGGCTGCTGAAATGGCTCTTTATAATGACTTCAAAGTTATTGCCGAGCAAGTGTCTCATGACATTCGTTCTCCGTTGATTGCGTTGTTCCTCATGACGAAAAGGTGCAGCTGCCTTTCAGAAAAAGAGCATTCTTTGTTACAAAATGCAATAGTTAATATCGAGGATATTGCAAATGATTTGTTGAAAAAATATAAAGAAAAAGCCAAATCTCTTCATTTAACGAATGCGTTTGAGCCCTGTATTTTCGTTAATTTGAATCTTTCCGATGTTATTAAAAGAATAAAGTCTCAATATAAAGATACAAACGTAATTTTTAATTACTCTTTCGATTCTGTTTATAATTTTACTTTTATTGATGGAGATCCATCAGATTTTCAGCGAGTAATGCATAATTTATTAAATAATGCTGTAGAAGCAATAGAAAACAAAGATGGACGAGTTGAAATCAGTTTTGCGGCTAATGATGGCAACGTGGAAATTTATGTCAAGGATAACGGAAAAGGTATGTCTCCTCAAATGATAGAAACAATTTTGAATAGAAATGCAGTGATTGATAGTAGCAAAAAAGGAGGACATGGAGTTGGTTTACAACAAGCCCGAGAATTCGTTTATTCCTTAGGTGGTGAAATGGTTATTAATTCTACAGAAAACGTTGGCACTGAAATCATTTTAACCTTTGCTAAAACAAATACTCCGGAATGGTTTGTTTCTAAATTTACTTTGCATAAAGAGGACATAGTTGTAGTGCTAGACGACGATCCTTCGATTCATGGCGTTTGGAAGAATCGTTTAAGAGATTATCCAAATATTACAATAAGATGTTTTGTCCTGGGAGCTGACGCTATCAATTTTATAAATTCACAAAAAGACAAAAGCAGAATTTTTTTATTAGTCGATTACGAACTGAGGAATCAAGGAATGAATGGAATAGACGTCATTAAACGTTGCGAGCTAAATAATGATCGCGCAATAGTGGTAACGAACGCGTATTCGGCCATAATAGGAGATTTGCGTGAAAATTCTTTCAAATTACTCATTAAATCTTGTATTGGAGACGTCTCTATAATATTAGAAGAAAGAAAACCGAAAAAATTAAAAAAAGTAGATGTTGTCTTTATCAATAGAAACAAGGAATTTTCTCAATCGTTGTTAGGATTATTAAAGGAAAAAAACATATCTGCGCACACTTATCGCGAGCCTTATGCATTCTTGAAAAATTTATCAATGTACCCAAAAGATACAAAGATCGTAATCGATAATGAATTGGATATTAAAATCAGTGGAATAGAAATAGCAAAACAATTGTACGGCAATGGCTACGCTAACTTGTATTTACTTGCCGCCGGAATGAATAAAGACGACATTCCTCCATTTGTGGAACTTGTGGAAAATTCAGACTCTATTAAAGACTTGTTATGATTTTAATCTTATCCTGTCGAGATAATAATTAATTACGCGTAAATTATTAAGTATGTTATTGTGCGCATAATCGTGTTTTAGAGTTTTTTAGTCCAGTTTTCGCGTATTATATCTGTATGCCGCAACATTTTATCCAAGATTATATTACAGAGCTTTCTTATGTTTCCAATTATTATAGTGATTTAACACCGAAGCATTTGTCTTTCGTCGCTGCCATAAATAACTTTCAGCCGCCTGACATATTTCGACCTTTTGCATATTGCGAATTAGGTTGCGGATGCGGAAAAACGACAAATACGGTTGCGGCGTGTTATCCGAAAGCAAACTGTATTGGCGTTGATATTAACAGTGATCACATCAAAATAGCTAAAAATGAATCATCTGGATTGTCCAATATACATTTTTTTGATGTGTCTTTTAAAGACGCTTTGCATTTAGATTTGATTAAATTCGATTTTATTGTCATGCACGGCGTATGGTCATGGGTAAATGATTCTGTACGGTCCGATATACTAAAATTCGTAAAAAAATTTCTAAAAACAAAAGGTCTTTTTTATATAAGCTATGATTCTATGCCTGGGTGGACGCAACTGCAGCCATTTCATAAAATTATGTCTTTATATACCAAAAACATGCAATGTCCTCTTGAAGAAAAAGCTAAATCTGCTATGGCCTATTTGCAATATTTGCATATCAATAAAAGCCCATTTTTTGAGCGCAATCCAGACGCCAAATGTTTTTTGCAACTATTGGAGAGATCAGATATTAGATATATCGTTCATGAATTATTCAACGAACATCTGCGTCCAGATTACTTTTGTGACGTTGCTGCCAAAATGCAAAACGCGGGTTTATCGTTCGTTGGAAACAATTCTTACATTGATAATTATTATACAATTTTACCGGAACCGTTTAAGGAGTTATTGGGAACAGCGAATGATAGAATTTCGTTGGAAACTCACAAAAGCATTATCCAAAATGACCGATTTAGAAAAGACCTTTATACAAAAAGTAAACCATCTTTAGATTGTGAAAAAAACTATCTACGAAATTTTATATTTGGAGCGTCGAAATCTATACATGATTTGAGATTAAAAGTAGATTTTTCCGGATATTCGGTCACTTTAGCGGCAAATCCATATTTAACAATTTTTCAACTTTTATCTGAAAAACAACTCACCATCAAAGAATTAAATAAAAAACTTAAACGTTCTCCACAAAAAATAGCAGAAACGATAGAAAATATAATAAATTGTATGTTAACAAATC
>JAISYW010000074.1 GCA_031269645.1 Holosporaceae bacterium | reverse complement strand
TAAGTCCTGTAAACCAGTAAAATCTTCCTTTTGCAGAATTAAAATATGCCGATCAAGGGCAAGATCTATTTTCTTGCACAGCGATAATCCTTTAGGAGAAAGCTTGATTATATAAGATCTTTTGTCATGTTTGGACGTAACTTGATCAATATAACCATTCTGTACCATCTTTTTGAGATTGTAAGAAACGTTGGATCCAAGGTAACATCCTCTACCAGTCAATTCACCTATGGAAATTTGTTCTCCGCCCAAATTGTATAAAACTAACGCTTGTACATTGTTAATATCTTCTACTCTAAGAGTATCCAACTCGCATTTAATAACCTCAAGAAATAATCTGTGAAGCTTTTCTATCAGCGATACTGTTTCCAAATAATATTCTTTCATTATTGTCTCCTTGTATTCTGTTCATTCACAACATCATATCCCATCATTCGTAAAAATTTAATTAACCATAATAGAAATTATATACCATTTTAGGTTGCGCTCATCAATAATATTTTAATTTATTGAATAAATTTATTACACCACGCCGAGACAAATGCTATAGCCGCCGTTTCACTTCTTAAAATATTCAAGCCAAAATTAAATGTTTTTACAAAATCATATTTTTCGAATAGCGCGCATTCATGACTCGAAAATCCTCCTTCTGGGCCGATCAAAAACACACACTTTTCCTCCAAAATATCATTTAGTCTTTTACCGGAACATTTTTCATTGCCAACTAATATCTTTCCGTTACAATCAAAATCTTGTAAAAACTCCTCCAATTTTACGGTTTTTTTTAGAGTAGGTACGCTAAAACGTTTTGATTGTTCGCTTGCCTGAATTATTATTTTTTCTGCTTTTTCGTTATTAAAGATCTTGTGTTGAGTATATTGGGTGATTATTGGAATAATTTCAGTCGCTCCCAATTCGGTTACTTTTTCCAAAAAAATAAAAAATCTGTTTGGATTGATTAAAGCGCAAGCTACAGCGGGACCGACCTCTTTCTTTGTTTTAGCAATTAAAGTTTGACAAATGACTTCGCATTTCTTTAGGCAGGTTATCTTAGCTTCCCATTCGCCATATTGCTCATTGAATACATGAAGCGTATCGCCTTCAGAAAGTCGCAAAACTTTCGTAATATGATGCGCGTTGAAAGACTGTAAGTACACTTTCTGGTTGATCTGAAGATTAGATTTTGTATAGAATCTCGGAATATGTTTCATAATTACTTAGGTATATACGCAGAAAATCTGTTTCTTTTCAGAAGCATTATGGCTTTGTTAGCTTCCTCTTTGTTTTTGAATGGGCCTACCTGAACTCGGTATTTAATTCCTTTTTTCTTGCCGAGATCTATTTTGAATATTTTCTTGCCGAAATTCCTCAGCTGTTTGTTTTTGCGAAGCATTCTATTGTACTCTGCTTCAGCGGCGGCCTTCGTGGTAACCGTTGCAATTTGCACCATAATCGTTCCCTTTGATTTCGAAGCGATTTGAGTAGTAATATTTTCTGCTTTCGTTCTTTTGCTTTTGGATAAAGGTTCAGGCTGTTCTGCATTTATTTTTTTAACAGGAATAAGTTCTTCTTCTGTAGCTAATACTCTGGCAGATTTTGTTTTCGTTTTTTTTCCGTTATCGTTTACGTATTTGATTTTATACTCTTTTTCTGGAGCAAGATCATCAAAAGCTTGAACTATGTTCTTTTTCTCCTCTTCCGATATCGTGTCTTCAGCGTTCTTTTCTGGAACAGACAGAGTTTCTTCCGGTTGCAGAATGACTTTTTCAACAATATCGCGCTTATTTCCGGATATATTGTCGTACACAGTCTTATCCTGATGTCTAACTTGCTCATTTATTGATGATTTGACTTTAAAAGGAGTTGGATCGGCTTGAATAATAGGCAATTCTGCAAGATCTATTGGTTTGGAGCCAAAATATACAAAATAAGCGATTAAACAAAACGCTGCTACTGCCGTAGTTCCTCCGATGATAAAAAATTTCTTATCCTTATCTGAAAAAAAGGATTTTAAATTACTCTCTGATTTTAGAAAGTTCTGCTCTTGATTGATTACGTAATCGTCTTCTTCATCTAAAAATGGCATTATCTCAATTCCTTGGTTGGAGAAATCCCCATTATGCTAAAAGCCAGCTCCATGATATTTTGTATGGCGCGAATAAGAACGATTCTCGCACTCGTTTTTTGAAAATCATCTGAAATAATAAAACGTAGGATACTGTTATCTTTTCCTTGATTCCACAAAAAATGGAAGGCCGCAGCCAAATCTATCAGGAAAAGCGCCACCCTATGAGGTTCGCGATTTTTGGCAGCCATAATTATTTGGCGCGGCCAGTCTGCGATAACTTTTATCAGCTTCAAATGTTCTGCATCAAGCAAATTGAGATTAGTTTCGTCGATTTTCGGCTCTTTTTTGTTGACAAATACTTGTTGAAACTGCTTAATTATTGAATGAGTTCTGGCGTACGCATATTGTACATAAAATACCGGATTTTCTTTACTTAATTCTATCACTTTTTTAAAATCGAAATCTAACGAAACATCATCGCGGCGCGTTATCATCATAAAACGCACGACGTCTCTTCCAACTTTATTCATTATATCACGAGCCGTAACGAATGATCCTGCTCGTTTTGACATTTTTGCTTCTTTGCCATCCTCTAAAAGCCTTACTAATTGAACGATTTTTACATCAAGTTTTTTTTTGTTATCAGAAATTGCAGATACAGCAGCTTGCATACGCCGTTTATAACCTCCGTGATCTGCTCCCCAAAAGTCGATCATTTCGTCGAATCCTCGATCTATTTTATCCATATGATACGCGATATCCGAAGCAAAATACGTCCATGATCCATCTGATTTCTGCAAAGGACGATCTACGTCGTCGCCGAAAGCCGTAGACCTAAACAAAAGTTGCTCGCGTTCTTTCCATTCGTCGGAGTTTATGCCCTTTGGAGGGGCAAGAGTACCCTGATATATTAAATTCTTGCTTTTTAGAAATTCGATTGCGCGCTCTACAGTTCCTTTATTTGTTAGTTCTGTTTCTGACGAAAAAACATCATGGTTTACTCCAAGATCTGTAAGGTCTTTCTTAATATCTGCCATAATACTTGATATTGCAAATTGTTGAAAAAAACCTATCCATTCAGATTCTGCTTGGTTTAAAAATTTATCTCCATATTTTTCCTTAATTTTGCGCGCTATATCTATAAGATATTCTCCAGGGTATGCCCAGTCTGGTAATTTATCGAATTGATTAGTGAACGTTTCAGAATATCTGTGATATAATGATTTTGCTAGAATCTCAACCTGTTTTCCCGCGTCGTTAATATAAAACTCTTTCGTTACCCGATATCCGACGAAATCTAGCAATCTGGCCAAAATATCACCTGATACAGCGCCTCTAACATGCCCAGCATGAATTGGTCCTGTAGGATTGGCCGATACATATTCGATATTTACGGAACGACCACTTCCGAGATCAATCTTGCCGTAATCTTTATTCAACATGTTAGGTAGGTGATTTATTAGTAATTCTTTAGAAACAAACCAATTTATGAAGCCGGGCTTTCTTATTTCCAATTTTTCAAAGTCGTCGAGATCTTTTAATTGATCATAAATATCGAGCGCTATATCGCTGGATTCTCTTCCGGTTATTTTTGATAAAATCATCGCAATGCTTGTTGAAAAGTCGCCAAACGAAGGATCTTTTGGCGGCTCGACGCACACAAAATTTTTATGTTCTGGAGGAATATGCTTTTCTATAATTTTTTTATAATACTCAAACAGAGGAATTTGCATAATTTACCTCACAAACTACGGTCGTAAGATAACATTAATCGTAGTTTGGGACAACAAAAGCAGAAACGCGTCTGATAGATTCTTATAATCCAGCGCTCGAGCATTATTTTACAAAGCATCCGAGAAAAACTAAATGTTATGAGTTTAAAATGCCGAAACTTTACGTAGCTCTATTGCTATATTACTGAAAATCTCCATACCTTTAGTTGTCAATTCCATCCCGGCAAGTGTTTGACGCATAAGTAACTTTCGGGTACAGTACGGATTGCTTTTTAAGAGCCACCATTAAAAGATTTTATCATGCCTATTATCACTGGTCCAAGCATAACTATGAATAAACAAGGCATAGTACAAAACATCATAGGTAAAGTTAACAATGTCGGCGCCTGAGCAGCTTTGGCTTCGGCGGTTAACATGCGTTTCTGTCGAGATTCAACCGCTAAATCCTTTAACGTTACGGATAGAGAGGATCCATATTCTATAGATTGACTCAGCGTTTTAGAAAGGGTTTTTATTTGTAAACAATCGGTTCTGTTTTCTAAATTATTAAATACTTGTTTATGATCAGGAATCATTTCCAACTCTATAGCGGTTAGGCTAAGTTCGTCGGCTAATATTGGATTTGAAGTTCTTAGTTCTCGAGCTATCCTTCTAATTGATCTATTTAAATCAAGACCAGATTCAGTGCAAATAACCAATAAATCGATCAAATCTGGCACGCCGTTTTCTATTGCATCTTTTCTTTTGGAAGCCATTAACGATAAATTTAGATTAGTCAATTTGTGACCGCCTAAAATTGCAAGAATTATGGAAATAACGTAGGAGGCCAGGTGAGGAATTCCGAAATCATTGGTGCTTAGTATGAGTAAAACAATAAAAAACAAAGAAATAGCCGCAGTAAATTTTGATTTCATAAATTCTTCTAATGCAGAATCTTGGCGATTACCTGCTTTTAATAAAAGCTCCTGCATTTCTTCTATCAGGTTTTTATTTTTTTCCGCAATAAAATTGAATAGCATACTTGATCTAAATTTTGGTCCTTTTTTATTTAAACCTATGTCTTCTTCCTCCTCTTCATCAACGAAAGCGAGTCCGCGATTACTGTTTGATACCTTTTTTATTCTTGTTAATAATCTGTAATTACTAATTGCTTTAATAACAATTTGATTAGCGAACGGTTTTATTGCTATAAAAACGATTAATGTAATTATAAAAGATGCTGAATCAACTATTATAGTTTCCATGTAATTAAACCTTAATTTTCGACGCCTTAAACATAAAAAACGCGCCTGCTCCAAACAATGCGATCGCCACCTTCAGTAATGTTTGACCAGTTCCGGGAGTTATGAATTCTTTTAGGTGATTTGGATTAACTATGGCCATAATTCCGGCAAACACAAACGGTAACACGCTGATAACTATGGCCGACATTCTCGCTTCTGCCGACATAGCTTTCAATTTCAAAACTAATTCAAGTCTTTTTCTGATAAGACCGGATAAATTCTGTAAAATGTCTGCCAGAACGCCACCGTTTTCCATTTGCAAAATCAAAGCAACCACCAAAAATCTAAATTCTTCTAAATCTATCTTTTCCGCCGCCTCTAACAATACTTTTTCTGGTTCGATACCAAGGTCAAGTTTTTGGCTAATAATTCTATATTCGGACGCGATTGGGTCCTTTGCCTCCATACTGACTAACTTTATTATACGAGATATATTTAAACCAGCTTTAACGCCTCTAATCATCATGTCAATTGCATCGGGAAATTGTTTTAAAAAAAGGTTCTTTTTCTTGGAGGCTTGCGCCGCCAAAAAGAAATATACCAAGTATCCGCCGCCACACATTCCAATAGGAATTCCCGTTATGGCGTTTAGAAAATGAAAATGAACTATTATTGCCGCAAATACGCTGCCGCCAATCGAACAAATCGTTACAAATTGTGCGACCGGCATTGTCGTTATTCCTGCTTTTTTCATAATTATCGCTATTTTATCGATTATTCCATTAATTTGGATATTATCTTGGAAATCGTGTTTGGTTTTTGTTACGAATGTAGAGTCTACATTACCTGAGGTTGTCAACTGTGTTTCTTGCTGCTTGGATAATGTATTTATTCTTTCTTTCAGCTTGTTCTCATTTTTATTTATATTTTTAGGTTTATTTTTGGTAAAATTGTAGACGAAAAAAAAACTGATGAAAGATAATACAAAAATAAATATATTGTCATTAATATAGTCCATTTCCGGAATCTCCTCCACCGCTTTTTTCCATAGCGCTTTTCATTATCGACAGTAATTCTTGCTCTAATCCATAAGTAATTGCTTTTTCTAGAAAAGCTGGTCGTTCTGTATATGCATCAAATCTTCCGAGCACTTTGTGATCTGGAGATTCTCCGGTCGGAACAAATTTAAACAAATGTTGATGCTGTATGTCTCCTCTTTCGCTAATACCGGTTACCTCTACTATTTCTGTGACTTTTCTGGAGCCATCATGCAAACGTGCCGTTTGAACGATCATGTTAATAGCTCCAGCTATCTGTGCTCTGACAACTTCACTAGGGAGATCGAAACCAGACATAGCCACCATGTTTTCGAGACGAATAAATGCTTCTTTGGCTCTGTTGGCGTGAAGCGTTGACATAGAACCATCGTGACCGGTGTTCATAGCTTGTAACATATCTATACACTCCGATCCGCGGACTTCTCCGATAACAATACGGTCAGGACGCATACGAAGCGCGTTTTTAACGAGATCGCGTATTGTAATTTCACCTTTTCCTTCGATATTCGGTGGGCGACTTTCAAGTCGAACCACATGAGGTTGCTGCAATTTTAACTCCGCAGAGTCTTCGCATGTAACGATACGTTCGCGCGCGTCAATAAGTTGAGACAATGCGTTCAAAAGAGTCGTTTTTCCGGAACCTGTACCACCGGAAACGATCATATTTAGGCCGCATCTCGACGCTATTCGCAGAGTTTCCACCATCTCGATTGTAAGCGCTCCAAACGTAGCGAGAGCATATAAATCGAGCGCCTTTTTAGAAAATTTACGAATTGAAATAGCTGCGCCGTCAAGCGCTATCGGCGGAGCTACTATATTAACGCGGCTACCGTCCGGTAATCTTGCATCGCAAAGCGGACTGGAAGTATCAACTCTTCTGCCGACTCGATGCGCAATTCTTTGGGCGATCTGCAAAAGATGGGAATCGTCTCTGAATTTTATCGGCGTGAGCATCATAATACCTTTACGCTCGACATATATTTGATGCGGACCATTAACGGCGATTTCCGATACGCTTTCATCTTCCAAAAGAGTCTCCAACGGCCCCAATCCTATCATATCGTCAACAAGTTCGCGGGCAATGTCTATCTGTTCGCGTTTTGTAATTTGCGCTCGTCTTTCTTGAGCAAAATCGAAAACGAAATTTTCGATTTCGGTACGTAATTCTTTTGGAGTTAACTTAAAAGCAGAAGCTAGGTTTATCCTATTAAGCATAGTCTCATGAGCTTCTTTTCGGAATATAGTCAACAATGGAGATTCTTCTATTGTTGCGGCGTCTTTGTTTAGCTGATCTTCGGCCATTATGATACTACTCCATAGATCACTTCTTAATAAAGTTTGGAACGTCTCTCAGCACTTTGAGAAAAATATTTTTCGCTTTATCGATGATGTTGCTTTCTTTGTTTAGTATGGTTTCTACAATTTCCTGATTGTCTTTTTTTCCTAGGATGTCCTCCGTGACATCATCTAATATGTCTGCCAGAGGACTACTGGAAGATGCAAGAGGTTGTCCTACATTCGCTGCGGCAAGAGCAGTACGCTCGTCTAGTGGCATAACATAATTTATTTTTCTATTAATGACTTTTTCAAATGATTCTTTCGATAAAGCGCCTACGTTAGATAAGCCAATTTTATTTGCTACAACAATAAATTTCTTTCCCGCTTGAGTTAACGTCAGAAAATCTAATAAGCGTGCAGTGTTTTGAGCTGAAGCAATACTCATTTCAACCATAATTATAAAAATATCGGATCTGTTCATCGATATTTTATTTATTCCTTTAATCTCTCTTTGGGAATCTACTAATACGTAGTTGAATTGCTTTTTAACAAATTTTGTTAACGCATCAAAAGCGTCAAGGTCGACGTTAATTCCTCTAGTAATGTCGACTAATCCGCCCAGATAATACAGTTTTTGGCTATATTTTTTTAGAATTGTTTCAATGAAGTAGTCATCTATCTTGTCCGGAGATTCCAGGATGTCCAAATAGGCGTTTTCTGCTTTTATATCTAACAGCAAATTAGCTGTACCGTATAAAAAATCTAGATCCATAATCGCGGTGCGTTTGAAATGACGATTAGCCAAAATCCAACCGATATTAACGGCGGCTGTGGTTGCTCCAGCGCCTCCAACTGAGCTAATAAACTGTATCATTTTCCCAGATTTTTCAGTAATAGCTTTTAATGGAAAGTTGGCATCCTCAATGGCTTTTTTTAATAGAGCGTTATTCAATGGTTTTACTAAATAATCTGAAACTCCAATCAACATTAGATCTCTAAATAATCCGACATCGTTTCTGCTGCCGATTATTATTATGTTTAAACCAGGGGTAGCATATTCTTTGATTTTTACAACATCATTTAATGGTAATTCTGAGTTTGAAACATCCATAATTAAAGTCTTCGGCGTTCCATTATTTTTTAAAAATTCTACAATATCGGAAGTAGTCCCCTGAATGGCTTCCGAGTACGCCATTCCTAATTCTCCTATGACGTTCATTATGACTTGTTCAGATACTGGATCGTTCACAAACCCAATTAAATTATGTGGTAAATCTGTGTTAGTTTTATCCATTATAAAATTCTCCGTTTATTCACTTTCGCCGCTCGAAGATGTTCCTGCGCCGGTGCCGGACGATTCGGCTCCTGTTGTACTACTAAAGGAAGAAATTGCAGACGTAACTTCCTGCCCTGGATATTCTCTTGGAGCGACTAAATCAGCCTTATTGGCTATCATTTCTTCAAG